>JAGMDP010000088.1 GCA_023128635.1 Candidatus Heimdallarchaeota archaeon
AGTAGAATGGGAAACTGAAGATTTAGATTGGGAAATGTATGAAGCCTGTGTTGATTGGTGTAAAAAAGATGAGATCTATACAATTGCTGACTTGAGTTCTCGAGTAATTAGTCACAAGGATTACGAGATACTTTGGTACGAACGTTGTAATCAACTAAAAAAACAGATGGAAGAAAAGCGAAGTAAAAATACAATTAAGTGATTTTCCCGTATTTGATATCTCTCGCTTTAACAACCTCTACACCAAATTTTGAACAACCATCTTTAATTATTTGAATCTGTTCTGCATTTAAGCTACTTCTATCTATAATTGCCCATTTCACTTTTTCAACAGTTTTTTCAATCATTTGTTCAACTATTTGTGTTGTTAAATTCGCCTTACGATATTTTGGCAAAATATGTCCTACAGCAACTGGTGTTATTTCCATTAATTCATCGAATCTTGTAGCATAGTGTCCTCCACCAAAACAAATGCTAGGTCGAATTACATCTTCCTCCTTGTTGAGACAAATATTCATTATAGTCTTCACTACTGCCAAAATTGCTTTTTCATTTTTATATTCGACTTCGGTGCTACCAACTTCAACAAAAATGAGTGGTGTTTTCATAGATGTGGGACCGTGGTGTGTTGCTTCAACAGTTACATCAAATTCATCCAATTCCAATAATTCCTTTTCTTTAAGTAATCCTAAATAGGATTCTCTTATTGCTCGAGTAGAAGCATACGCCAATTCCAAAGGAATGCCACCATGACTATTGTCTTCTGAAAGGTTTCCAGTTACATGTGTTAATAAACTAGGTTTGTTAGCTTCACTTTTGTGTCGAGATCCATATAAAAGCAAATCAGCATTCAACTTATCACAATGATTTGCATTAATAACATCTTTTTTGGAATAAACTAAACGAATGTGTTTGAACTGATAAATTGGTGTTCCATCAAAAACTTCATCGGTGTCTACAAAATCCCAGCTATCAAGTAATGCGTTCCTGATATTTATTCCACAGATATTTAGGTTAGTAGTTAATATTACTGGTTTTTCTAGTTTCATTCCGATGACACCAATCCACTTTATTTTAAATAAGAAAAATAAGAGGGAAAATCCCTCAGTCTATTGTTTAATCACTCATTAAGGCAAGCATAACTGCTTTTTGGGAGTGTTTTCGATTTTCAGCTTCATCGAAAACTACGCTTTGTTTACTATCTATGACTTCATCAGTCACTTCGTATCCACGATGTGCAGGTAGACAATGTAAGAAAATTGCATCATTCTTTGCATAACTCATCAATTTCTTATCAACAGTATATTCTTTGAAAGCCTTTAAGCGAATTTCTTTTTGAGTTTCATCACCCATGGAAATCCAAGTATCTGTGTAAATGACATCTGCATCTTTGACTCCAGTTGGAACATCTTTTGTTATTACTAGTTTAGTACCCATTTTCTCAGCAATCTTTTCAACCCTTTTGGTTATCTCAGAATCCGGTTTGTAATCATCAGGACAAACAATAGTTACATTCATGCCCATTTTTGTGCAACCAATCATAAGTGAATGTGCAACATTATTGCCATCTCCAACATAAACTAGCTTCAAACCTTTGAGTTTTCCTTTATGTTCACGAATAGTTTGGAGGTCAGCAAGAATTTGACAAGGATGATAAAGGTCACATAATCCGTTAATAATAGGAATAGATGAGTGTTCAGCGAAATCCGTAAGAGTTTTGTGCTTATACACACGAGCCATGATTCCTCCAAGATATCTAGAAAGAACTTGACTAGTATCAGATGTGGCTTCACCAGTCCCAACTAATTGAGTGTCACGGAAACTCAAAAAAAGAGGTTGCCCTCCAAGCTCCCATATGCCAGTTTCAAAGGAAACTCTGGTTCTAGTTGATGTTTTCTCAAACATCATCCCTAGGCTCTTTTTAAGGGGTTTTCGATTAGGATGACCCCCATGTTTATTAAATTCCTTTTTGAGTTCATCCCCAAGATCTAGAAAATAAATGATCTCTTCAGGGTTATAATCAAAAAGAGTAAGTAAATGACGCCCTTTTAGGTTCATTTTTTATTCCTCGTTCCATTTTATTTCTCGTAAACAGCAGACAAAGTTCCTATTTTACTATCTGCTGTTACTTGAGCTCTTTTCACTTCTGTCGACCGAGGAAAAGATAATCTCGGGTTTTGTTTTTCACACTGTAAAGTAACTAATAAAATGTTCGACTCAACTTGAAAATGATTCCAGGTCAATTTTTCTCAAGTATTTATCGAATTTTAGTCCTTTTTTGTTCTTACCTTTTTTTCAGATAGCATTCTGAAGTGAAAAACCTTTAAGAGATAATTCTCATAAATATAAGAAAGAACAATCCAAAGATTCTAAAATATTTGAATCTTCAAAAGAAAATATAAAGGCGAATTAAAAAAAGCATTTAGAGTTGCACTATTAATGTTAAAATGGTCCAAAAAACTTCTCTTCGGTATTCTTTTATTAAACATCATATTTGTAGGTAATTTTCTTGCAGACACCAATGTTTCCTCTCAAGCAATGATTGAATTTGTAAAACCAGAGGATGAGTCTGAGACACCAAATGATTGGGATGGAGGAAATCATTTTAGTGAAACTACTATAAGAGATAGTAACTTTGGCACATATTTAACTCCTGAGTATGAAATTATTGGAAATTATGGTTGGGAAGCTGCAGAGGTAATCGAACCAAATAATCCCTTAAATGATATTAAAATCGCAATTGACAAAGAGGATAATGTTCATGTTTTTTGGTCGGGAAGATTAGACGGTGAATGGGTACTCTATCATAATGTGAAAAATAATGTGACTGGTATCTGGAGTGATAAGGTCATAATTGGTGAAACCGCAACTGAATACTATGGATTAATGGATGTAAAAACTGATTCAGAAGGACGTATTCATATTGTTTGGGTTCATAGTTCAAATATAAAATATCGAATGTATGATAATGGAACTTGGAATTCTCCCTCAATTGTAGGTTTCGGTGAAAATCCTCGATTACAGCTTACTAATGAGAGTGAACCGAAAGTAGTCTATGTTGCTGTCACAAGTCTCTATAATATAGCGTATTATTATTCAAGCTATAATAAAGAAACAAATACTTGGAGTAGTCAATCCTTTGATGAGTTTTCTTCTTATTCTTCATCCGTCACTAATTTTAACTTTCATATTATGTATGAAGACGGACAAGAAAGATTATATTTTCTCCGAGGGTTCGTATACTCTTATCGGATAAGCTACTACGAGCGATCATACTTTATTCAATATAATTTGTTTTGGAAAGAGAATGCATTAGCACCATTCACTTGGACGGGATTCCGTCAAAATTATGAAATTCCCTCATCCTTATATTATATTCCAAAACCAGTTATACAAAGTTCCGCAAATGGTAGTCTTCACTTAATATACAATATTCCCACCGGAGAAAGTGAATATTCCATAAAGTACCAAAAAATCACCCATGTAGGAACAACGTCTCCAATAACCCTTACAACAAAAGCAGCTCAAAATTGTTTTATGACAGGTTTGGTTGATAGTTCTGGTAAATTAATTCTGCTTTGGAATTGGGTTCAATATGTTGGTGGAACAACTGCTGGATTATATATGAAAACTTTATCACCAGCAACAAATTATTGGACTGGTGATGAATTGTTGAATCCGGATCATGGCTATTCTCAGTATCCTGATATTGCTGTAGATTCGGATGGGAATATCCATATGGCTTGGGTGGATCAAGTAGATGATATTAGAAAGATTTACTATCGAAAAGGATGGAATGATGCTGATGAAGATGGATTAATGAATTATGAAGAAAGAGGAATCTATGGTACCGATCCTTATGATCCTGACACAGATGATGACCAAATGCTAGATGGAGAGGAAATTGCCAATGGTTTTGATCCGTTCAATCCTGATGAGGATACAGATGGAATGTTGGATGGATATGAATTTCATTATGGATTAGATCCATATTCAAATGATTCACTAGGGGATCTAGACAACGATTCTTTATTGAATATTGAAGAGTTCCTTGCAAACACATATCCAAACGATAATGATTCTGATGATGACTTTGTGAGTGATTATGATGAGGTTGTTATTCATCTAACAAATCCAATGAATACTGATACAGATGGTGATACGTTAGACGATGGTTTAGAGATCAATGATTTAAGTTCTGATCCAAATTCAGGTGATTCCGATAATGATACAATGTCTGATGCGTATGAATATCTCTATCGGGATTATTTAGATATTAATGTCAATGATTCCGCTTTAGATCCAGATGGAGAAGGATTAATCAACCTTTATGAATACCAATGGAATCTACATCCAGGACAAGTTGATTATGAGGGCGATGGACTTGATGATTACCAAGAAGTAATGGTGTGGGGAACAAACCCCGTAATATTTGACACAGACAAAGATGGCTATATGGATGGGGAAGAAGTTAATGGAATAGAAGCTCCCACTAATCCTGCAGCTAATGCAACAGGATATGTTTTTACTAATCCAACATTATGGGATACGGATGGTGATTTAATATCTGACAAAACTGATATAACAATTAATTGCAATCCTCTTGACAATGATACAGATGATGATTTAATGTCAGATGGGTACGAATACTATATGCATCTAGATCCTCTTAATGCTTCAGATGCAAATATAGATCTCGACGGTGATACGCTGACCAATTACGAAGAGTTCTTACTGTGGACTGATCCTAAAAAAACCGACACAGATGGAGATAAATTCTGGGATAATGAAGAGTTAGTATATGGAACAGACCCCACTTTATATGACACCGATGGAGAAGGTTTAAGCGACTATGATGAAATCATAATATTACTTACCAATGCAACAAATCCTGATACTGATTATGATGGTTTGAATGACTATCTTGAAGTTCATGTTTACGGTTCTGATCCTCATATAATTGATTCCGATGGTGATAATCTTACAGATGGCGATGAAGTTTACATTTATAACACTCATCCAGCTTTAAAAGACACCGATGGAGATCTTGTTGATGACAATGTAGAATTGGATTATGGTTCTGATCCCACGATAATCGACACAGATTTTGATGGCATGGATGATTACTTCGAATGGCTTTATGGTTTAAATCCGGTAATAGATGATTCTATGTTAGATGCTGATAATGATAACATTTCTAATGGTGAAGAGTTTATCCATAAAGCAAATCCTTTGGTATATGATACAGATTTGGATGGACTCACAGATTGGCAGGAGATTGCTAAATACTATACTCTTGCTGATGTAGCAGACACAGATGGAGACGGAATTTCCGATTATGATGAAATAAAGGTTCATAAAACTCTCCCTCATGATCCTGACACAGACGATGATCGAGTTAACGATGGTGATGAAATCGTTTTAGGTACTGATCCTCTAAATGCTGATAGTGATTCTGATGGTATTGAGGATGGTCAAGAATTACTTGACGAAACCGATCCTTTGGACCCAGATGATAACAAGAATAACATCATTATACGGTATATCCTCATTATTTTTGGTTCAGTAATAGCTATTATACTTGTTTACTACATTACTCCCTTTTTCTTCTCTAAATTAACTCGAGAAGAAGAGGTGAAATGGGTTCGTGAAGGCATCCGCTGGCGTAAAAAGAAGAGTGATGCATTCATGAAACATCAAGAAAAACAAGAAGCCAAAAATCAAGAATAGGTGTTAGTGAATTCGATGTTTTACGAATATACTTATTAACATCCTCTCTCTTTTTTTTCTTACAAAATATGGAGGTAAGTTGAAGGTGTTTATGTTAAGTGTAGTTCCCCGAATTCGTTCTTGCAACAAAAACAATCATCTTGTGACTATCTCCGAAAACAATATCTCTTGAATTTCAATTTATTGATAGTTAATTGGTGTAATACTAATAGATGATTTTCTTTGTTAGACATAATGATTCACACGTCTCTTACAATTAACTCCCTACCTTCTATACCTCCTTTTGGAGGATTGATATTATGACTAAAACTGTCAATATAACAATACAAGAATGGGCTGAAGAACTTCTTCAAGAATTAGCGGAATTCACAATTTCCATTTGGAAAAAAGAAAGACCTAGTCTTCAAGTGGATCGATTAGTGAATTGGTTTAGAAATTTAGATTTGAAATATCCCCCTTCTGCTATAATTGCAAAAGTAAATGAGAAAATCATAGGTTGGGTTTTCTTTGTACAAATGACTGCAACCGAGGCTGAAATAAATCCCTGGGCTTTAAATGGTCATCCAATATTTTTGGAAGAATATGAAAATAATCTTTCAATATCTAAAAACTTGGTAACAAAAGCTATTGAACACGGATTATCAAGAGGAATAACACGCGTTGAACTAAGTTTCAAGGAATATGAAGACAAGAAGAAAATAGACTATCAAGCACTTGGGATGCCATTGATTGATCGAAACTGTCATATGCGGCAAGAACTAACACAAAAAACTAAGGTTACTGAACGCTTTGAAAACTTTGAAGTAATTCCAATCAGTCAAATTGATCCAAGTAAATTCTATCAGTGTTTTCTTGAGACTTTCAGAGAATCCAAAGATTTATGGTTATCTGATAAGACTGATGATGAAATGTTCGATTATTTTCATGAAGTAATTTTAGCAGATGATTTTCCTATAATTGAACCTGCTTCAATAGGAGTTTTATCTAATAACCAACTCATTGCATTTTCTATAGTTCGAGAATCACATGGTGAGAAAAATGGTCAATTATGGATTATGGGTGTCCTCTCCAGCTATAGACGTAAAGGAATCGCAAGGAAAATTATACATCACATAAAATCAACACTGACCCAAGAAGGCTACAAGAGTTCAAGTTTGAATGTCAATTTAAAGAATATTCCTGCAATGAACCTATACTTATCAGAAGGCTATATGAAAGATTGGACTCAGATTGGTTATACGTGGAAATCAGAGAACTGAAATCCTTCAAGATTTCTACATCTCTGACAACAATTTTCCATTAGAACCAATATTCTCTGGGGGATTTTCCTTTATTACAACAACAATATGGGCAAAATCCTCTGGATATCCATATGCTTTCTTTAATGAATCTGTAAGCAGTTTCACTAATTCTTTCTTTTGTTCCACACTTCTTGATGGTCCTTCGACTGTTATTACTGGCATTTTTTTCATTCCTAATTTATTTCTATTTTTCAGGTATAATCGCTTCAGCGAACCATGCGGAATCAAATGGTTTGAAATCAGAATATTTCTGACCGACACCAATGTAAATAATTGGAGCTTTAGCTGCATAAACAACTGATAAAGCTGCACCTCCCTTTGGGTCTGCATCTACTTTTGTTAAGATAATAGCATCAATACCAACCATTCGATTATATTCTTCAGCTTGATACGCAGCGTCATTCCCCGTTAAGGCATCCGCTACAAAAATGTTCAGATCTGGTTCTGCAACTCTCACGATTTTTTCGAGTTCACGCATGAGATTTTTGTTAGTTTGTAATCTCCCTGCAGTGTCAGCTATTACTACATCAATTCCTTTTGCTTTCGCATGTTGAATTGTATCATAAATAACTGCTGCTGGATCTGAACCATAATCTTGTTTGATTATTCGCACACCTAATTTTTCGCAATGCTTACTAATTTGATCAATAGCTCCTGCTCGAAATGTATCCCCAGCACCTATTACTACTGTTAAATCGTTGTTTATTAGTAATTGAGTTAGTTTGGCGATAGTGGTTGTTTTTCCCGCTCCATTCGGACCAAAAATCGCTAGTACGGTTGTTTCTCCTTTTTTCTTATTCCCTTTGATTATTCCTAATAAATCGACATCTTCTTCCGGGGATTCTAAAATATCAATTATTGCTTTTCTTAAAGCATCATAAGTAATTTTTTTCCTAGAAGTTAATCTCCCAACTTTTGTTGTAGCTAATGCATGTTCAACTTCTTTGGTGATTTTTTCAGCAATAGGAACGGCAACATTATTTCCAATTAATGCTAATTGTAAGTCGTATAATGGCTTCTCTAGATTTTTTTCAGTTAATTCCTTTTGAGTGAGTTTTTCAACTGCTGATCCTAAGCCAGTTTTCAATTTTTTGAACAAGACATCCTTAGCTCCTTTTTTATTCAGTTCGTAACTATCAATTGGTGTTAAGCTATTATATTTGTGTTCTAATATCATTTCAGATAGAATGGTTGTAAAAGAAATAATGTAATCGGTAATAATACAAGATTAACTAACAAGACTTGGATCATATTGGGGTTGAGATGGTCCTTGTAATTGTCTATAAATTGCTTGTCCTTTGCGTTCAAGATTTCCAATACTCTCGATAATCCTGTTTAATTGATCTGCTAATGCTAATCTTTCTTTTTCAACTTCATCGATTCTTTCTTCAACACCTTTAACTGCTGCATCAATTGGTTTTTTAACTACAACTCCAGCGCCAACACTATAAAGGACCTTATCAACGTCTAGAGGTTTGACTCTCATCATGATTCCTGAACCCAATTGGATGAGGGTTTCATCAGTATTTTTTTCGTCTTTTAAACCAGTTAGGGTTGATTTGGATCTATTAAGGTCTACCAAGTAGTTTTGCAAAGTTTCAATTTGTACTTGAAGCTGTTTACCGTACTCATCATATCTTTGAATTTCATTACTGATTTGTTGGAATTCCTTTCTTAATTGATCTTCACTCATATACTTCACCACATTGCTATTCTAAATAAGTCATAACAGATGTATGATTGACTCTCAATAATACGTTTAATGTATTTTGATATCATCATCTGTGGCAATTTCTCTAAGGATATTATTCTTAATATCTTGAGCAGAAATTTCCTTTATTGATTTCACATGCAATAATTGACGAGGAGCTTTGTGTTTGCTGCCAATTCTTGAGTACGCTTGATGAAGGGCATCTTCTTTTGTAAGAGCTCGAACATCAACTTCGTATTTGATTTTATTCTTCAGTGGTTTTCTCAAGAAAGTTATTCTGAAATTTTTTACTTGGACATCTTTTGACATTGTAACAACTCTCTTATTTTGAACTGCTTTACTTGGGTTTTTATTATTTTTGGATATAATGAATATTGCTTCTACATTCCTCTGAGCGTTTGATAGAGCCTTTGTAATTCCGGACCAGTTGTCTCTTTACCAGCAATTGCTCCTTTTGTATTAGCAAAACAACCAACGCTAACATAAGGTACTCCACGATTTATAGTTCCAACGTTTGTAGGAACACCTAGCCTTTCACTTAACCAGGTAATTTCCATTTCAGTAGTAAGTGGATGAACTAAAAGTCCTTTATTAGTGGCTAAAGCATGGGATCCGACTAGATTAGATTTTATGATATTACCTTTTTCTACTTCGACATCTAGAGTATCCTTAATTACTTTTACAGCTTTCGGTTCAAAATTCTCATGGATAATAGCACCGTTATCATTAGTTACAATACAATTGCCTAAGCAAGTGATTTTACTGTCAATGACTCCAATGTTTATGGAATCACCAAAGGCTTCTTCCAGTTTCTCCATCTCTCTTTGAGAGAAAATATGAGGAAGTAAAATTCCATTTGAGTTTGCTGCAAGTAGAATACCAACTAGAGAAGTATCACCGATATTGAGTTTGGTGATTGGTACTTCAAGAGCTTTAGTAATAGCTTCAACTGCTTTCTGTGGCCACATTTCTGAAATAATGGCAAATTTTTCAGTTGCTACACCAAATGCTCCTAGTGAACTCAAACCCATTACACTAGTTCTAATAATATTCATTTTAAACACACCAGTAAAGGCAGTTTGTATTAGAAATCTGTCAGAGAATCATAGATTTCTTCTACTATTTGCAGCTTTTATTGTTTCGCCTCGATTAGAATTACCTATTTAAATTATTGTTAAAGAACGAGTATTGTTCTTGAAACCCGGAATTATATTTTTTTACGAATAGAGAAAATTAAAAAGAGTGAGATTTTTCAATAACTACTATGGAAAAAATCAAGGTTGTTTCAATATCTCATCAAATTGATCCTGATGGTATAGGTGCACAAGCAATTATCTTTAGATACTTTAGGGAGTTAAAGATTGAACCAATCGGATTTTTAGCTGATTACTATAATTTTGAAGAAGTATTTGAAAAAGCAATTGCCGAAAAACCTAATGTGTTAATCATTAGTGATATTGGTTTAAACAGTAGAATAATACAGAAAATAATAGAACCTTTAAGAAAGTTGAAAGCTCGTAAAATTTGGATTGACCATCACAAAGCACCAGAAGAAATCAAAGAATTATTACTCGAGGTAATGGATGAATTCATTCATGATACAGAAGTTTCTGCTTCAATATTAGTTCAAAGACGATTTATGCCTAATGATGAGATTTCGAAGAAGATCGCAGAAATAGGTCATAACGGTGATTATGATATTCATGACAGACTTACTACTATTTTCTATACGCTAATAGATTTCCACAGAATGTCAATGAAAGATTTAGTAAGAATAAGAGACTTGTTCATTGCTGGTAAATTTGAGGACGAAGAATTTTTCCAAGAGTATTTAGAAGCATACAAAATGTTTGAAGCTGAGAGAGATAGAATTCGTATTTCCTTAAAAGTGCTAAATCTTTCAGGAAAAACAATTGCTATTGCAGAATCTGCTTTACTACCTCGAGGTAAAGTCACAAAATATCTTTCGGAAATCTGTAAAGAAGATATACTTGTAGCAATAGACACAACAAATTTCAGAATAGGTTTGAGAAGTGAAAATTGTGATGTCGCAGCAATCGCAGCAAAATTTGGAGGAGGAGGTCATAAACATCGCTCAGGGTTTACTTTTAAGAATGCTATAACTGAGCGAAATGAATTATCACCAGATTTTGTTAGTGCTTTAGAAGAAGCCATCAACTCTATTTCTTAAATCTATAGGATCTAAATTGAAAGTAACTTTAATTAAGAATAGGTCATTGTTGTTCTTGCAATATTTTGAGATGAAAAAAATGTTAGAAGAACGTCAAAAGAGATTAAAAGAACTAATGGGTTCCGTAGGATCAGATGGGTTAATCCTTTTTCCAGGTGTAGATTTGTTTTATGCAACAGGACTAATGGCTCACGCTAGTGAAAGATTAACTTGTGTTATTCTCCAAAAAGATAGTGATCCAATTTTTATTTGTCCCAGTTTTGAAAAAAGTAGAATTAAAAAAGGAGTACAATTTGGGACAATTCAAACATGGGAAGAAGATGAAGATCCGTTTAAATTATTAGGGAAAATAGCAACCGATCTTAATCTAGAAAACAAACAAATTTCTCTTGACAACAAACTCTGGTTTGATTGGTTTCTAAGAATACAAAAAAATCTGCCCAAAGCGAAATTTGTTAATGCTACAAATGTAGTTCAAGCTGCTCGGATAATAAAAGCAGAGGGAGAAATCAAATTAATGCAAGAAGCTACAAAAATTGCTTCAGATGCCATAATCAAAACATTTGAACAAGTAACTCCTGGTATGACTGAAACCGATGTATCTAAATTAATTTCAGAAGAATTATCAAAGTATGGGAGACCTGCATTTGGTCTTGTTCAATCTGGACCAAATTCTGCATTACCTCATGGCTCTCCAACTGGACGAACAATTGAGAAAAATGATGTTTTACTAATTGATGCCGGACCTTGGTACAAAGGTTACATGGGTGATATTACAATAACTTCCGTTATAGGAGAACCAAGTGAGAAATTCAAGAAAGTCTATGATTTAGTCTACAGATCAAATAGAGCTGCCTTCGAAGCTTCAAAGGAAGGAGTAAAGTGTGAAGATGTTGACATAGCTGCTCGAGAAGTCATTACAAAAGGGGGATTTGGCAAATATTTCACACACAGATTAGGTCATGGAATTGGAATGGAAGGTCATGAAGCCCCTTACATGGTGAATGGTAATAAACTCCTCCTAAAGGAAGGAATGTGTCATACTATTGAACCGGGAATCTATATAGAAGGTGAATTTGGTGTGAGGATAGAAGATGATGTTGTAGCTAGAAAAGATGGCTGCGAATTCCTCTATGAGGTACCTCGATTCCTCTGGAAATAAAAATAATTGATTAACAAATCTGAGAAAGGGTGGAAACTTGTCTGAAAATAGGGGGACCTATCTTCTTTTTATATTTGTAGAACAAGATATCAGTTTGACAATTGGTGCTCTTGGATCCAAGTTATTTCAACAAGGTAATTATATCTATATTGGATCTGCCCTGGGACCCGGAGGTTTAAAGAAAAGGATAGCACGTCATATAAAGCAAGAAAAGAAAATTTTTTGGCACATAGATTATCTTTTAAAAAATAACTTTGTGAAAATCATAGCTTATGGGGAAATACTCTCTGATCATAAAATTGAGTGTGGTGTGGTTAACCAAATAATAAGAATCTTTCATGAAAAATCATCAATTATCAAAAACTTTGGATCATCAGACTGTAATTGCAAAAGTCATCTCCTATATTTTAATAAAAAACCAATTAATGAGCTAATAAAACAGATAAAAATAGAAATGAAAAATTCCCACCTAGAAGTTACTCATTTGTAAGATAAAATAAAGAATTTATTCAATTTTCTTCTATGAAAACTCTTTTTTACTCTGTTTAGTATTCAACATTTACAAGCGATTATTATCGAGAGAAAGCTGGTCAGAAAAATGTCTGAAGTAGATACCATTGTTTATTTTAAAGAATCAGGAAAAGCAAATACAGAAAAAGCTTTGAAACTTGCATATGAATACTCAGAAGAATATAAAATTCCGAAAGTAGTCATAGCAACATCAAAAGGAACAACAGCAGCGAAAGCTCTTGACATCTTTACCGAGACAGATAAGCTTGTTATTGTAACACATGTTTTTGGGTTTCTGAAACCTGGCGAACATGAAATGGACAAAGAATTGCTTGAATTATTGAAAAAGAAGAATATATCAGTTTTAACAACAACTCATGCTTTAGCTGGAGTTGACAGAGCAATTCGTAGAAAACATGGGACATGGCAAATTGCAGAATTAATAGCTGAAGTATATCGAACTTTTGGCCAAGGAACGAAGGTTTGTGCTGAAATTGTACTTATGGCTGCTGATGCAGGACTTATTCCAATAAATAAAGATGTTTTAGCTGTAGGCGGTACGGGTAGAGGAGCGGATACAGTTTGGCAAATAAAACCAGCAAACACTTTTAATTTCTTTGATTTGCGAATGAAA
The DNA here is from genome assembly GCA_023128635.1 of Candidatus Heimdallarchaeota archaeon. The sequence continues at coordinate 13,240 of JAGMDP010000088.1, forward strand.
AAATGTCTATGTAAACCTATATTATAATTCCAAAACCACACGAAAAAGAAAAGAAAGGTGGGATTTGGGTTTTTACCAAATTCCCTTGTGTTAATGTTTATTTCTTACGCTTTTTGAAAATGATAACTAGTGAAACGATGGCTATTGCTGATAGAGTTGTGCTTAAGATGAATCCTGGTATAAATCCTGATGGAGTTTCAGTAACATAGACAGTTCCTGGGTTTGGAACTCTTACTATAAAGTCAACAGAGCAATCATCTGTATCCTGGTTTGCAGGATCTCTTTGTAAACTTTCGGTATCATCAATGGAGCCTGTCCATGCAGTTACGCCAGCATATACTCCGGTTCCCCAGACTACCGCGTCAACATTTCCATGTGGACCATCGAGAACTAATATATCACCAGTATTTCCCAGTATGAGAGAATCATATACATAATCAAAGACGGGAGAGGTGATTCCTAGATCATTCATTTCAGTAGTATAAACAGCTGAATCACGAACAAAGACAAGTATATCATCAGCAAGGAATACTGTATCAGCAGGTATAGTGTATGTGGCCAAATTATCTGAAACTGTCCATCCTCCAATGGCTACATCAAAACTGAAACCATTGTACAATTCAAAGAATTCACCAGTTGTTTCAGTTACAGCATCAAAACGAACTTCAGAGATAACTATGCCCCACCAATCCAAGTTCATAATATTAAAGTCATACTCAACGATAATAGGATCTCCTACGGTTGGGTTTCCAATAACCTTAATCTGATGAATTCCATCAGCATAAGTAGTAGTATCAAGATTGTAAGTTTCTAAACCGTCTGGTGTAGTCCATGTGTTTACCAAAACATTGTCAATGTATAATGTTCCTGTTGTGAAAGGTCCAATATAGAATCCTGCTTCAACTTCAATGGTACCATTAGCTACTGTGTTTAGTATGGGTTTAGTTATTTCAACGTCTGAGAGAAAACCTGAAGGTATATGTGTATAGTTTACCCAATCCCACTCGAAAACATCTGCCAAATAGTTAGCAATATTAGTGTTTTTCACAATTGCTCCAGCTTCACGATTATCAACTACTGAACCATTTGACCAATTAATACTCGAGACAGAAACGGTATCTCCATCTACAAGCAGGAATTTGTTGTGATTATAAAGACTATAAGAAAACCTGACTTCTATGCCATTTTGTAAAAGCAATTCGGTTACATTTTTCGAGGCTGTAGTAGGTTCTGGAAACATTACTCTTACAGTAACACCACCGTTTGCTGCATCAATTAAATCATGTGTTAATTCACAAGTATGTGTTAAATATTGTTGTTGAACATCTATTGTTGATGTTGCATTTTCAATCAAAGATAATAACATAGCAAAGCTATTATTCGGTGAGAAAACAGGTATAACTTCCATATATTCCATAATTGATAATGGAACATCTTTCACAGGTTCATATGTACCTGAGCTTTCAATAGGTAATGTATGATTAGGATTTGGTTCAGTAATATAAGCTGTTGCTTTTCCGTAATCTTCAAAGAATATGTCTTCATAGAAGGTAGCAATATCTGTATCATCAAACATCAAACCCATTTCTCGATTTACACGTGCATCTACCTCTTCTGGTATGCTTGATGGTGCCCAATTACCAGAATAAACATAAGTATATTGGGAATCAACAACCCAGAATTTTGCATGAGTAAAAGTATAATCCGGTGTTGTCCAGAGTACTTCTACTCCATTTGCGTCTAATAGATAAGCTGATTGATTATTGTAATCGTCTTCATATCCGCTGACATGGTCATATTCCAAAAGAACAATTACATCAACTCCATTTGTTACTTTAGCATAAATCAAAGAATCAATTAGATTTTGACTTGAAAGAGTATAAACTTCAAGATAAAGTGAAGTTACAGCCGCATGAATAGAAGCATTCACAACATCAAAAGCATTATCAGGTCCTACAAAAGCTTTCGCAGGAATAGTTCCTTTGAATTTTTCTGTAAAAGCTTCAGCCGTATAATTCGTAATATCTGTAGGATTTTCATAAGCGCTCGTATTCTCGTTTTTCACCCATGTACTAGTAAAAGGCAGCAACAAGAAGCTGACTGTTAAAACTAGCAGAAACCTTCTGTTTATCATAATACTTAGTAAGATGTTTTGTTTTTAAATATGTATTTGTAAAAAAAATAAAGAAAAATTGACTTAGCAATTACTTGCTGAGAATTTCATATGCATCAAGAATCGGTTGAGGACCTCGCCCTCTTTTACCAAATCGCTCTAATTGTTTATAGTATTGTTGAAATTCCTCATCGTCGAGATTTAGGATATCTATGACTTCAGCTTTGCTTTTTGTCTTAACTTCAGGAATACTCATAACTTCTTTAACAAAATCATTCAAACTTAGTTTCTCTTGACTTACTTTAAGCGGATTACCTAAAATACCAGTAAGAAAACCAATATCTTCATCAGAAGCTCCTCTAACTCTCAGAACGAATTTTGTTTCATCTACTCTTTGTATAATCCTTATTCTAGAGGGAACTAAGATAACTTTTGTTACATCATCTTCGAGAGTTTTCACAGTAGTACCAAAATTTTCTGCTATTTTGGATAACAATGATTCAACATCACTGTCTTTTGAGAGTTCATATTCAGCTTTCATACAAAAAATAACTCACATGTCTTTTTATAGCTATCTTTGGGGGAAAAACAAAGGACTTTTAGAACAAGTCCTTTACAGATAATTCAAATGCTTTAACAAAATCGTCAGGAGTTACACCAGGAATATCTATTTTTTCGGAATCAAAAACTTGTGCGACTTTGGAATAGATGTGTTTTGGATTCACGAGCGTTCCAATTAGTGCGTTTTCAATTAATTCCGGAGTATTCATTGGTTGAGCTGAAAAATCACCACTAATGATGATGTCTTTTATGAAATCATTTTCTATTTCGAAGAAAATGCGTATTAAACCACCGGGAGCTTTGTATACTGATTCATAAATTTGAGTGGTAGTTGAGATTTTTACTTTGCGTTTTTCCATTAATTCAGTTTTACGTTGAAGAGGGATATTCAGCCATTCTTCACTTTCATGTTGTTTTAATAGCTCATCAACGATTTCTTGTTCTTTTGGAAGGAATTTGTTAGTAATTCTAAATTTAACTCCAAACACTTTCTCAAAATTCTCTATGAGTATTTTTTTTACTGATTGTTTATCAGGAGGATTATCTAGGAAACCCTTGATTGTTCCTAACCTTTCCCTTAAGCTTGAAGCTATTTTGTCTCTGAATTTTTCATTTGGAACTTTTAGTATCTTCACCATTTCATCGAAATTAAAATCAAAAATTAAATTGCCTGATAACATTCGTCCTCCACCAACTTCAGCAGCACCATTACCAGAGATCTTCTTTCCATCCGCTTGAATATCATTTACAGGTGCATATTCTGCATTTATTCCAATTGCTCTATATGTGTCAATAGGTGCTTGAAGGACCTTTTCATACAATTCAGCAACATTTTGTGGTAATACTTTGCTGTCAAGACGAGCTATTATTTGATAGAACAATTGCCCACTATCAAGATAAACCGCACCTCCACCTAAAGGTCTTCGAGCAATTGGGATATTATTTTTCTTACAATATTCTGTATCTACTTCTTCCTCTATAATTTGATGGTAACCAACACAAACATATGGATCCTCTGGCCAACAAATAATTATAGTATTTTCAATATCATCATATCTTTCCATAGCTAATCCAACAGCATGATATACTGCTTGAGTTTCTAATCCAGGGAGCCCATCAAATTCAATTAAACGCCATTCTTCAGTCATTCTAATTACCTGATTCTTTTCTAGACTTTCCATTTCTTCTCTTTGTTCTATTATAACTTTTTCCAATTCATTTTTAATAGTACGAAGCGTAAGAAAAATTAGGAATTTGAATGGGATTACGATGATAATTGAAAAAACTAAATTTGGATCGATAACTATCGACGGCGTAAAATACAAGCATGACATCTATATTAATGTCGATGGTACGATAACAGAAAGAAAAAAGGAATTATCTAGACCCATAAGTAAAGGACATACAGTTCTTGGTCCCTTAGAAATTCAATTGTTATTAGATCAGAAACCCGATACACTAGTAATCGGACAAGGTCAACGTGGTATTTTACCTATGCCTGAGGAATCAAAGAAATTACTCGAAAATTCAAAAGTAATCTTAATCATAGATAAAACACCGGTTGTAATGCATTTATTAAATAATTTAATCAAAGAAAAAGCAAAAGTTGCAGCAATATTACATCTCACATGTTAAAGTAAAGTATGGTTTCTAAACAAATAAAAGGACTATTATAAATTAATCATATAATGAATAGGAGAGTAAACAATGGTCTCTACCGATGAATTAGCTGAAAAAATCTTCACTATTAGAGATCCAAATTACTCGAAAAAATCTTCGCCAAAAATATCTGCAGCTGAAAAGAGAATAAATAAGACTTTGAAACGGAACGATATCGAGTCAACAGCTAATCCAGACAACGAAGGTGATTTCTTAGTATTATTTATCCATGGTTTTGCGGCTTCAAAGTATTGTTGGCTGGATCCTGATGTAGGAAACATGGGCTGGGTTAAAGAATATAGCAAGGATCCAGAACCAGTCGATTTTGGGTGGCATTCAATACCCCCTCCACCTTTCATACCTGTTGAGTGGTCTCTTTCAAAACAGGTTGTCCCAAAAGGTGCAACCGAAATACTGGATAAACACGGTATAGACTGGTTAACATATTCACAAAAATCTGCTTTTGGTGATATTGGAGTTTCAGTTAAGGAATTAACTAAGATAATTAGTGCGATTGTAAACGAATATGGTGAAAGAAGGATAATTATCATTGCTCACTCTCGAGGTGGTTTAATCTCGAAAAAATATTTAGACATAACAAAGAAAACACCTGTAGAAAAACTGGTAACTTTTGGAACTCCATATGGTGGTACTTTTTTCTCTGCATTTGAGATGTTTCGATTACCATCTAAGCAGTTCTTGAATAGAGTTAAAGCTGTAAGAAAGTTATGGGACGTCAGTCAAGAACGTAAAATTGAGTCATTTGCAACAAAACAAATGGCTCCTGGTTCTAAATTTCTAAAAGAATTATCATCAAAGGGTTGCAGAAGTGATGTCAAATATGTTAATGTCGCAGGGACGAATTCTCTCATAACTAATGTTTATACTTGGAGGTGGGATACCTCCTGTCTTCTCCCCAAATTTTTCTATGCAAAAGAAAAAATGAACTTGCGCAAGAAATTAGTTTCTGAAAAACGTTCGATACATGAATGGTATGATTTACCAAAACACTTTCTATTTTATCCATTTAATTGGACTCTCGTTCCCAATAAAATATTTGAAATCTATCCTCGAGTAGGTTATCCTGAGGTTTTAAGAGGTGATGGTGCTGTTTCAGTAGAAAGTGCGTTAATGGTTGAAAAGGAAGTAAAGCAATATATTATCAACAAAAACCATGTCGATATGACTTGTAGTAAAACGGGCTACGACATTATGGTAAGAGAGATAAAGGAAACAATGAACACAAGTTAAAAATAGTGTTTGGGAATCTAGAAATTAGCTAATAGCTAACAAATAGTACTATGCTTCTTCTAGATAGAATAAATTAAAATTTGGTCTGATTAAATTTGACGGATTCAAACTCAATACGAATAAAACGAGTTCCGTTAATTAGATTGCATTGGTTCACAAAGCTAAATATGAAAATCCACCAAGAAGATCCTATTTTTAAGAAAGCACAAGAATCTAGAAAGAGCAAAATCAGTTTTTATTTCAATTTCGCTTCAAAGCTAGCAAGACAATTTAGATTTGTCTTACTTGAAAATGGAAAAATTGCCGCAACACTTTCATTAGAGAAACGAAAACACTCATTCTTTGTTTATGCAATTGGAGTAAAAAAGGAATATAGAAGAAAAGGATATGGAAGCATTTTAATGAAATTTACAGAGGATTTTACAAGAAAGAAAAATAAGAATTTCATTTGCTTTTCAGTTTTGCTTGAGAATAAACCTGCGGTTAAAATGTATGAAAAATTGGAGTATCACTCGCAAGGAGTAGGCTTAACTCTAATTAGATTGTTTCTGTGGAAATTAAAAACAACAAAACAAGAATCTGAAATTTCTGATAAAATTTCATTAAGAAAACTTTCAAAATTAAGTGAAATCAAAAAAATTGCTTATTACTGGTGGGCAAAGGAGGTTGAAGCACTCGCAGGAACAGATGCAATGCATATTAGTATAGAAGATTCCATTCTAGATTTAGATTTTAATCCAGAGTGGCCTACTTTTGAAATAAAAACAAACGAAAAACCAACTGGTCTTATAATTATAATTCCATCAGATTTCTTTCAAACAGCTGTCTTATTTTCAGATCCAAATAGTACTTGGAGTATAAAGTGGTTCTTCAATCTTCTTGAATTTATTATGAAACAAAAAATCGTTCAGATGAAAAATACTGGAAATAAGAATTCAAGCACAATTAAACTAGAAAAATCATCTGTCTTACAGATATTTCTCACACATCAACATAAAGATAATATTATCTCGAATCTGGCTTCCGATACTGTAATTCATGATTCTACTGAAGACAGACAAATCTTCTTCAAAAAATTGGATTAACAACTAAAGAATTAAAAAGAACTCAGTCAAATAAATTTCAATTGTTTGATGGAACGTTTTTCCTTACACAAATTTTCAGAGGAATAAAATTGACTGATAAAGGAATGAATGATATTTTAGAAACAAGAGACAATCAGAAAATAATAAAACATTCAAGAAAAAGAAAACTGACTGAATTAATTTTTCTGCTTATGTTTCTAGCTGTAGGAACTATTGCAATTGTATTTGGTGCTGTATTTAATGATCAAACATTATTCTTCAGGATTACACTAATTATTTTTGGTAGTATTGTTCTAATTATTTATCTCGAATCATTTGTGTCAATAATGATGTGCACAATTGTCCTAAGCCCAAAGGAAATACGCTTTCGTTCGTATTTCAGTTGGAGTGAATTCAATTGGGATGAAATCACCTCTATTGAGATAGAAAAGAAAAACACTCGAGCAACCAAAGGTAAAAAAATATCAAAATTCACTTTATTAGAATTAATTGCTGAAGACGATAAAACCGTCTTATTCGCTTTATTTAGATTTAGAGTAAAAGAAACTGAACAAATTGTTGAATTAATAAGAGCAAGCTTCTCAGAAAGTCAAGGTAAAGAGCTAAACATAGTTGAATCAAAATCTTCCAAAGAAGAAGAACAAAGTACATCAGAAATACCTCTAACTGTAGACGAAATTGACTCAAAGATTCCACCAAAGGTCGAAGACTTTGAAGTAGAAGAATAACAATTCACATTGAGAAACTTGTACAATTAACTAACCATTCGTGATCGTAGGATTTTATATCTTCACTAAATTTTATCATTCGTAATATAGTAGAGCGAACTCGAAATTCTGAATTTATTAAATGCTTGTAAACAAGCCAGTAACTGGAATTGATATTCATCTTTAAAGAAGTTCTATTTAATTTTTCCCCGAATTTATCACAAGCAAATAATAGATAATCCAAATATTGTGGATCTTTCAAATCCTTATCAATAACCAAAATTTTAACAGTTAAATCCTGATCAACTTCTTCTGTTTCATATCTTCTAAATGTCCTGCAGATTGCAAAACCTATGATAAAGCCTTCCTTCTTAAGAAGAATTGTTTCTCCGAAATTGTGCTTTTCTGCAAGTAAAATTTCTGTTCTATAATCTAAACCATTCTCAATTTTACTAGCAAGCCAACCGCACCTAGTAAATATGTCAGCTTTATCCTCTTCTTGTGACATATAATTTATCTCGAGATTGTTTTCTTCTGCAAATTTGCCAAAATTTGTTTCTTTTAAAGGAGATAAAATAATTGGTCGTATGAGCCGCATCGTTTGAAAAGCTGGTTTAAAACCGAGTTTACTATAAAGACCAATATTTGAACTGCTAGCATTCATAGTTTCTAAAGCTAGAGTTGTAACACTTCGTTTCTTATCCAAATACTCGACTGCTTTAACCATTAAAGCCTTACCATATCCTTTCTCTTGAAAATCCGGATGTACTCCAAGGGTTCCTATCCAACCAAATTTGCCCCAAACATGACAGAAAATCGCACCAACTACCTTATTCTTTTCAATAGCAATTATGTTTCCTTCAGGTTCGAGTTCTAAATAAGGTAAAATCGCTTCTGGTTTGCGATTTCGATTCCTTCTTTTTCCTCTCCTCTTAAGAGACCAATCATCAAATGCTTCTCGTAAAACATCAATAACCTGTGGGATATGCTTCTTTGTCATTCGAGTGATTTTCATAAGGATCATTCCTTTAACAGCAATATAGAATATTCATCCACAATCATGATTCAAAATATGCAAGACCAAATGTAAGTATCAATATAACACCAATAATTATTAAAATAACTCCAAGAATTCTGCCTAAGAGATTACTTTTCTTAAGACCAATATTCTTGACCAATTGATTACCAAGTAATGGCAAAATGGTTAATCCAAGACCCAATGAGATGAAAATTGAAAAACCAAATGAAAAAATGTGTCGTGGAATAATAAATGAAATAGCAAGTAGAATTACTGGTACAACGAACATAAATGCAATGTAAATAAGGTAAAATCTTTCTGTAAATCTTAGGAATTTAACTGTCCTGTTTTCATGCTCTGGTGTACAACTTAGGAAAAATTCGATTTCTTCTTGATTCCTCTTTTGATATTTACTCTCAAGTAATTCTTTAATCTCCGGTTGTGCTTTACTGCACCAGTAACAACGTGGTTCATTAATCTCTATTAGCATCTCTGAATCTGCTTCATATTCGGATTCTGCTTTCTCTTCCGTTATATCTACTTCATCAGTTAGCTGATTTGTTTCTTCCTCAGACAACATAAGCAGATGTAATTACTATGAATTTAAAATTCTTTTCTAAAAGAATCACAATAGAATCGCTGAGTTTTTCTAGTCCATTTTAAAATATAAAATAGTATGTTGATACCAAAAATGATAAATAAAATCGCGTTTTATTTATTACAACAAACTTAAAAAGTAAAAAACCTCTAAATACAATCGTAGAATATTATTAGGTGATACATAATGCCATACCAATGCCCTAAGTGCGGAACAGAAAATATCAAAGAAGTAGAAGATAAATCAAAAGTTTTGGGATACGCTGGCCATAACCCTATCTATGCAAAAGTAAAAGTTTGCAAAGAATGCGGGAATAGATTTACAGATTAGATTAGTAACTAATACTACTCTAACTGTGGATTTTTTTCTACTTGAGAGCATATGATATTATATCTTTCGAAGTAATCTTTTTTTGTTTATTTTTCTTTTGTATTTCTTATTCTCTAATATTTTAGAGATCACTTCATATCCCAAACAACTTCTCCTTTCTCAACATGTTCTATATCTACAAGCAGAGGAGGTTTTACCGTTATTTTTAGTTTGTATTTATATGCTAGTTCATTCAGTTTTTCTTTAGCATCTTGTAGTGCATTATCTATAGTTTCTTCTACCAGAAAATTTAGAGTTTCTTTATCTAAGGGCAATTTATTCCTTCCAAATAATCGTTCTGTTTTATTAAACATCTAATACATAATTTAAAGAAATTTTGTTCTGAATCTTGCGCGAAAAGAAATGTTTTATTATTAAATCGATGCAATTATTGACAGTATTATAAAATGGTTGATTTAAATGAGTAAAGGTAGAATATTCTTAGGCGCTCTTTTTGGAGCAATTATTGGTGTTGGATTACTCGTTCTATCATTTTGGTTAGCACAAACAATACCAAGTATGGCTTATGTTGCTTTTGCAAGTTGGCTTGTTGGTGGGTTTGTAGCAGGATTAATAGCTTCTAGCCCAGGAAGAGGAGCTTTAGCGGGTTTCTTAACTGCTTTAATTGGATTCATCATAAATTCTTTGATAATTGTATTGCTGACTGTTTTTACAGGAAGCGGACTTCTTACAGTTATTTTTGGATTAGCTACTTTTGGCATGGTTAATCCCGCGGATTATTCAGCTGTTATTGGTATCTTGATTGCTATTGGAATTCTTATCTCTCTAATTGTTTCAGCAATATTAGGTGTAACAAGTATAATCGCTGGATTAATTGGTGGTGCAATAAATAATCCAAATCGATCCAAAGCAGAAGCTTACCAAGAGTATCCTGATGACTCTTATAGATGAGTGCTGCTGAAAATAGAAAGATAGTTTAATGGAGAAGTAATGCTTCTCGAATTTCTTTTTTAAAATTTCAAGCGGTAAGCTTATTATCTACTTTTCGTTATAATTTAAACGAAAATCGTATAATGTTAAAGTACGTATTGTGGAAGCAAAACTGATGATAGACGAAATCGACAAAAAAATAATTGGCATTCTCATGGAAGATTCGAGGGTAACAAATGTGCAGATCGCTCAGAAAATAAAAAGAAGTGAATCAACGGTTCGTCAACGAATGTCAAAATTAGTTGAGAAAGGAATCATTAAAAGATTCTCAATTATGATTAATCCAATAGCGTTTGGTTATAATACCGAAGCATTTGTAGGTATTAATACAAATCCTAGTAAATTACTTAAAGTAATAAAATCCTTGAAGAAAATTAAAGACATTGTTTCTATCTCCACAACCACAGGAGACTATATGATATTGTGTGAGATTTGGGCAGAAGATGGTGTTCATTTATCAGATATAGTTGACAAAATTGAAGACATAGATGGTGTACTTGAAATATTACCATCAATTATACAAGAAAAACATAAAGAATAGTTAGTTAAAATTTCGTTATCAATCTTTTATAATATCTAAAGGATAATTATCTACTAGTAATTGCTTCAGACACTCTTTTTTATCTGTCTCAAATATTCGTTCAATATTTTTGTGTAAATTTTTCATAATTTGGATTGCCCTTGCAGCTGGATCATTTTCACCAATAATAACCGATAAAACCAATTGCCCTTCTTTTGTTAAAACTAGTTGTTTTTGATCTACTTGTATTAGGGTTTCAGCACGATCATAATGTTCCATCATACGCAAGTATCTTTTAATTTCTTTATTCCCTTTCTTGAATAAAGTAGCATGTTTCGATTGTGTTTTCGGCTTTCCTAATAATGTAGTTTCTATTTCTGTTCCATCTGAATCAAAAATAAATCCACCATAAATCTTTACATTAGTAGTTGGTAAATTCTCATCTTCTGATAATTCGAGTGTTAACCAATCCCAACTTTCAAAAAGTAATTCTCCTGTAAGAGCAGAACATCTAGCAAAACTATATTTCCTTTGTACCCTTGTAAATTCCCCAAAATCTATGACATCAAGGACTTCATCAGCAGATGCTGCATTCTCTAAATCAATCTTATTTGATAGAAATAAAACAGGGGCATGTTCATTATATCCTAATGCATTATTGAATTCCTCTGCAGCTAGATCAAAACGTCTTCTATCTGAAGAGTCAAGAACGAACACTAATCCATCAGCACTTTTAACAAATTTCTCCCAAAGAGTTTCTCTAAGTGGAGTTTGCCCACCTAAATCGTAAACGATAAATTCTAATGAACGATACTTGTAAATTTCTATATTAATACCAAATGTGGGTCGTGTTAGGGCATAATCAGATTTCAGAAGTCTTCCTACAATTGTAGTTTTTCCAGCACCATCTAATCCAATAATAGCAATTGTCTTCTTAGTATCCTCAGACTCGTCGTCATTTGATTCCCTTGATTTTATTAGTTTCCTCAAGAAAGACATTGTTAGTGTGTCTCACAATAGTAGCTCATTCAAAGTGAGAAATTTAGAGTGACCTAAAAATTCACAAATATTGAATGTTTAATACTAATTTGTAATCTAATTGTTAAATACGATTAATCATTCCAAAGGTTAAAAATCTTACTTAAGAGGTATTTCGAAAAAAACTTTTAAAAAAAATCTCCCTAAAATAAATTTAAGAAAAAACTCAAGTAGTAAGTACCTTTTAGGCCATAGAATTAATTATAAAGTATAATTCCCCGAATATTATCGAACAATAAATAATGGATGAAGAAATGTTGAGCCAAGAAAATGTCATAGAGATTAGTGATCTAAAGAAAACATATGGCTCAGATGAAGTAATAGCAGGACTTTCGTTTACAGTAAATAAAGGGGAAATTTTTTCATTATTAGGACCTGATGGATCTGGCAAAACCTCAATAATTGAGATTTTAGTTGGATTAAGTAAACCTAGTGAAGGTGAAATATCTATACTGGGTTTCAATATTAAAAGCGCTATTGAGATGAGGGAAATAAAGAAAATAATTGGTTTTTTGCCACAAGAATTTCGTACACACGATAACTTAACTGTTAAAGAGAACATACAGTTTTGGGGAAAAATGTACGATAATATGATTGACACCTCAGAAATTCTCTCAATTCTTAATTTAGAAGAGAAAGCAAATACAAGATACAAACATCTCACACCCAGTTTAAAGAAACGAGTTGGTTTAGCCATTGCATTTGTCAATAATCCAGAGATTGTATTTCTAGATGAACCAACTGCCGGACTTGACCAATTCTCAAAAAGAGAAGTCTGGGATATCATTAAGAAATTCAATAAAGAAGGAAAAACGATTTTTATAACTACAAATGACGCCATTGAACCACAAGCAATTGCAGACAGAGTGGCGATAATACATAAGGGATTAATGAAAGATATTGGGACTCCAATAGAGCTAATAGATCGATTCAGTAGTGGGAATAAAGTTATAATTAAAAGTCCGACAGAGCGAGCAAGATTAGATGCTATAGAGATTTTGCAAAGTGCTTGTCCATTAGAAGTTCTATATGATGAAATCATTATCTCTAGTGAAGAAATAACATTGCTTGAAATTTTAGAGAAATTGGATAAAGCAAAAGTCAGATATTCTGATATTATTACTCAAAAACCCACTTTAAATGATGTCTTTATCACTTTAACAGGAGAGGCGTTGAACAAGAAGTAAAACTCTTGGAGAAGTAAATCTTGAGCGAACAATCTAATGAAGTTTCCCAACAACATACAAGGGATAACGAAGAAAAGAATCGCTTCAAGAAAACTTTGCTGAATATTGGTTCTAGTTTGAAAAGAATTACTAACCAAGTAGGCGGAATCAGTTTAAAATATTTCAGATCACCAAGTTCAATATTCTGGTCAATAGTGTATCCTGTAATCCTCATTTTATTATTCGGAGCAATGTTTGGTCGGACAATTGATACAAATTATAATTTAGAAGTCTATGATTTAGATAATAGTACCGAATCAATTGCATTAATTAATGATTTAGATAATTTGCCTGGATTAACATTAAACCTAATTGAAGAAGATGTAAATCAAATTGATGATTGGATAAGAGAGGAAAATATAGTAATTCTTCTAGAAATTCCCGAAACATGGGGATTAAGAGTTAGTTTGAATCAGACCAGTAGTCTTACGGTTTATATTGATCCTTCTTCTGCAACTGCAAAAATTGTTTTAGAAATTGTGGAAGAAGTAGTATCGACACAGAACATTAATTTATTGGATATTGATCCAAAATATGACGTAATACTTGAAAATCTATATACAAATGAGTTAAGTTTTATAGATTCACTAGTTCCCGGAATTATAATGATAACAATATCAACAATAGCATTGTTTACAAGTTTAAGTTATGATTTAGAAGAAAAACGAAGCGGAATATTACAAAAATTAGCGACAACTCCTGTAAACAAATTTGAATGGATAATCTCAAAACAAATCTGGCAAATTTTCATAACTATTTTAGCAGGGCTATTGACAGTATTATTTGCCTTGATTTTTAGTTTTAATGCAAGTAGTTTACATCCTTTGATGCTTGTCTATATAGTCTTTGGAACTATGACTTTCTCAGGTATTGCTATGATTCTCGTTAGAATAATAACTAACCCTGATGGAGTAATAATAGCATCAGTTCTCATAACCGTACCTCAGATTCTGTTAAGTGGTGCTCTTGTACCTTTAGATTCTTTTCCAGAGTTGCTCCAACTTATCTCAAGAATATTTCCATTATATTATCTGACAGAGGGCATGCGATTTCTTATGCTTGAAGCTGCTACATCTTTGTGGTGGAGATTCTTTTTAATATCAGCTTCAATTGCAATTGGATTCTTTGTAATTGGAATATTTGCTACAAACTGGAAAAAAGATAGTTAGTAAAGAAGGAAAAATAATGTCAAAAAGAAATATTGGAAAAAAAATTGGAAACTTCTTCCTTCACCTAGCACATAGTTTCAGACGGATTGGTAATCATATTAGAGCATCTGTGAAATTATTCTATCGTTCACGCCTTACAGTTTTCTTGTTTTTATTTTATCCTATAATCTTGCTTCTCTTATTTGGTTCAATATTTGCAAAACAAGATCTCTTACTATTTGAGCTTGGGGTCCAAGATAATGATATAACTTCAGTTTCACAAGATTTAGTTGAAAAATTAGATTCACTTGATGTATTGAGTACGATTTCTGTACCAACAAATGAAGATCCAAAGGTAATTATGCAGCAAGAAGATATGTATGCTTGTTTAGTAATTCCGGTTAATTGGTCTTCAGATGCGATAAACCCGCTGTATAGTTCCTCAAATGTTACTTTAATTATTAACTCAATTTCGCAAAGTGCATTAAGAGTATCCCATCTAGTTTCAAATGCTCTGCGAGAGTTCAACATAGAGCAAAATGGAACTCAACCAATAATAAATATTGAGACTGAAAATTTCATTTCAGAGAATTTGAATTATATTGATTTCTTCCTTCCAGGGATTATTGGTGTTATAGTAATGAATACAAGCTTGCTAGGCACAATAAATCGTCAAACTCATTTTAAACAAGCTAAATTATTTAGAAAATTTGCTACAACACCATTAACTAGATGGGAATACGTAAGTTCAGAAATCATCTGGCAATTCATAATTGCATTTATTGCAACAATTCTTACTGTTTTTACTGCTTGGATAGTTTTTAGCTTCAGTTGGAGTAGTTTTCATGTATTAATCCTTCCAATAGTATTTGTTGGGTCGATTCTCTTCTCTGGTTTAGGCTTACTTATCAGTCAAATAATAAGAAACCCGAATAATTCATTAATAATTGGATTTCTAATAACAATTCCAATGTTATTCTTGAGTGGAGTATTCTTTGATGTTTCAGGAATTAGTGCACTAACTGTTCTCTCTAAATTCTCACCATTAACATTCATTGTAGATGCATTACGATCAAGTATGATTACTAACAATTTCGGCAATGCTTGGATGAATATTGGCATTGCATTTGCAATTGGTCTAGCTTCAATAATAGTTGGTGTTTTCCTTACTAAATGGGAGAAAAAGTAGAACTCAGAATAAGGTGTAACTATGCCCGAAAAGAAAACTATAATCTTTGTCACAAAAAACAAAGAAAAAAAATCTGATATCAAAAAAATGTTGGGAGATAAATTTGATATTCAGTTCACATCTGATCTAGATTTAACTGAAATCCAATCACTTTCAGTAGAAGAAGTAGTAGCTTTCAAAGTAAAACAAGCATATGAGAAAGTTGGTACCCCAATCGCTGTTTCTGATAGTGGTTTAGAAATTGAATCTTTGAAGAACTTTCCGGGAGCATTAGTAAAATTCATCAATGAAACCATAGGTCAAGAAGGGATTACAAAACTTCTTGAGAATGTTGAAAATCGAAATGCTCGTTTCGTTGCTGCTATTGGTTATTGTGATCACGAAAAAAATCCAGTTATTTTTGTAGAAAGGGATAAAGGAACAATTTCCTTGAAACCTAGAGGAGATGGTTGGCACTTTGATCGCATCTTTATCCCAAAAGGAGGGAAGCGAACATGGGCAGAAATAGGTCGAGAAAGAAAAAATATTGATTCGGCTTTTCGTAGAGCACTTGAAAAAATGTCTCATTGGCTAGAAAAGAAAGAATCTTAGAAGAATTGAAAATTACAATTCTTCTACATCAGCAAGTGGGGAACGTGTAAATATTCTGAATGAATAAATAAGAAACGCAATATAGAGTAGTTTCATAAGAATAACAATAATTGAATGAATGGTTTTAACTTCTTTTGCATAGAAGAAAATGTAGGCTGCAAAAAGTATTCCCATCAAAGCACATGCAACAATAATGAGCAGTAAATTCTCATATTTCTCTAATCTTTCCCTTTTGACTCCTGATTTTA
Source organism: Candidatus Heimdallarchaeota archaeon (assembly GCA_023128635.1). The sequence goes on from JAGMDP010000088.1 coordinate 29,512, forward strand.
TTCCTAGAATTATAGATAATCCTCCTATTGGAGCAACTATTAACTGTGAAAGACCAATTGGGATGAGTAAACTTCTTCCAATAATCTGTTTTATGTCATAATAATATCTTCTCATATCTTCAAATTGTCTAACTAGAAGCGTTCGATGGTCTTTCTTAATTCTACGCTTCCACCAATCAGAAGCTCTTCTCTTTCGTCCAGTAAGAATTTTAGGAGCAATATCCCTCTCAGGATTTTTAAACAATCTCCATGCTGGAATAATAAAGAAAGTAATTATAAAAACTGCTGCAATTATTCCTTTATAGTATTCATTTATAAGATCCAAAACTCCCAAAGCATTTACAACAGTTTGTAAAAACTCACTAGCAGGTGTAGTATCTCCAGGCCAAACTATGAATGCTCTTATAATTGAAATCAAAGAAAGGATAATTCCTAAAATCATCATAAAGTATATTGGAACAAGCATAATTAGTTTGAAACGTTTAGGATCTAATTCTTCTTGTTTTTGAATCATTTTCTCTCCGAATTTTCCTCGAATTTCACTCTTCTTATCCTTTATTTCTTGTTTTTCTTTTGAGTAATGATCATCAATATTTCTTTCTTCTTGTTTTAATTCTCTGATTTGTTTTTCTATTCTCTCTTCTTCTCTACTTATTTTTCTGTCAGACCAAGAACCAGATTCTCTCTTCT
>JAGMDP010000089.1 GCA_023128635.1 Candidatus Heimdallarchaeota archaeon
CATCTAATTGCTTCTCAAATTTATTGATATCTTTTTCACTGTAAGATTTCTTCTTTGCTGTTCTTTGTAACCAATTTATTATCTTTTGAGCAATAGGAATATATCCTGTTATGAAACCAAAACCACTAAGAATTTGTTGGAAAATGAAATAGATAATAAGCGGATAGAAAACAACATCTAACCAAGAAGTGTTCACACCCTTTAATGTTGCAGTAAGAATTATTGTAAGTAGAAGAACAATTAAACCAGAAATAAAAGCAATGTAATAATTCCTATCGACTTCTCTAAATGAAATATTTGTTCTGGGTTCTGTTTCAGTCATGTTAATAGAAGATTATTAGTTGAATCAAAAAGCTTTCGTTTTTATTAGCAAATTGGTTATCATATGGAAAAACGGATTTTCTAGTACAAACACTAAACTAAAATTTAGGTATCAACAATCTATAACCAATGAAACCTAAAATTCGTCTTGCTACAGCATATGATATAGATGCTGTATTTGAGATAGAGAAATTATGCTTTGATAAACTTGAGCAATTCGATAAGAATTTCTTTTACTTATTTTTAATGAGACGAAATTTTGATATTTTTTTCGTAGCAACCATAGAAGATGAAGCACAAGTAAGCAGATTAGTTGGTTTTATTATTGCTTATTTAAATAAAATCGGTAACTATGAAATAGCAACAGTAAATGTTCATCCTGATTTTAGAAATCAAAGAACAGGGTATGAATTAATGGTAGAACTTGAAAAGGCTATCAAAGTTATAATTCATGAACTAGTTAAATCAAAAAAGATTGATGAAAATTCTCAAAATATAATAATTGAACTGACAGTTCATGACAAGAATGATGCAGCTATTGCTTTATATGAAAAATTAGAATACAAGAGAATTGAGACAATACCAAACTACTACACGAAAGGGAAAAATGGCATACGAATGATAAAATCTCTTAAACTAAAGTAGTAAAAGGTAGTCATTTTAATAGAAATCGTCCCTAAATTAGTCAATACAAATATATTTTTATTTATGTGTTATAACAATCCTTCATAGGGTTAAAACAAGAGGAAATGTAATATTATGAGTCATGAAGTAGAACGAGACGATGATGACAAAGACATTGCTGAAAAAGATAGAAGCTATTTATTATCATATACTCGACATTTAGAAAGAAAGATTAGAACACTCGAAACTGAGAAGCAATTAATAGAAAATGAGCGCATGCGTATGGAAAGAGAAATTGCTTCGATGAGAAATGATCTTGAACAAATGAAGAGAAGTCCACTAATCACAGGAACTATTGTTGATGCATTAGATGATGGCAGAGCAGTGGTTAGAAGTTCAAGTGGGCCAAGTTTTGTAGTTAATGTAATTAAATCAATTGAGAAAGAAACATTAAAACCTAATTCTCGAGTTGCTTTAAATCAAAGGAATTTTGCCATTGTTGAAGTATTACCTCAACAAAAAGATCCAATGGTTTCTGCTATGGAAGTTGAAGATAGACCAACAGTTGCATATGAAGATATAGGCGGTCTTGAAGAACAAATCCTTGAATTAAGAGAAACTGTTGAACTCCCATTAACCAGTCCAGAATTATTTGAAAAAGTAGGTATATCCCCACCAAAAGGTGTAATGCTTTATGGTCCTCCAGGAACTGGAAAAACACTCTTGGCAAGAGCAGTCGCTCATGAAACGAATGCTACTTTTATTCGAGTCATTGGTAGTGAACTTGTTCAGAAATTCATTGGTGAGGGGGCAAGATTAGTTAGAGAGATTTTTGAGTTTGCTGAGGAAAAATCACCTACAATTCTATTTATAGATGAATTAGATGCTATTGGTTCCAGAAGATTAGACATCGCTACAAGTGGTGACAGAGAAGTACAAAGAACACTAATGCAGCTTTTGAGTAATCTAGATGGTTTTGATGTCAGAGGTAATGTAAGAGTCGTTGCAGCCACAAATCGACCTGATATTCTTGACCCTGCTCTACTAAGACCCGGTAGATTTGACCGAGTAATAGAAATCGGCATGCCAAATAGTAAAGCACGACTAGATATCTTTAAAATCCATTCGCGAAAAATGGCCCTTGCTGAGGCAGTTGATATTGATGTCTTAGTTAGCATGACAGAAGGGGCATCTGGTGCGGATATAAGGAACATCTGCATGGAAGCAGGCATGTTTGCTGTCAGAGGTACTAGAGATCACATAACAGATGGAGATTTCAAAAAAGCAGTAAACAAAGTGATGGGTAAAATAAGATTAGATTCAACACAGAATGAACGATTCTTTGTTTAGAATCGATTCTTTATTTTTTTCTAACAACAAAATATAATCTACGCGTTTTCCATTTTTTCTCTTGCTTTTTTCTCAAGTTTTTCTTTGATTTTTTTCAGTTGAGCAAATTGATCTCTTTCATTTTCTTCCAGTGTTGTCTCAATGAAAGTAATTTGGTTTTTCAATCTAGGAATAAGAATAAATCTTAATGCATTCACTCGACGTTTAGTTTCTGTTATTGCTTGTCCTAATATTTGTAACATTGCTAATGTTTCCGCAAGAACAACAATTTTTTCTATTGCTATCCGATAATCATTAACTGTTTTATCAATTTCAGAGCTTGAGCTAGCAAAACCATAAAATAATTTCGTTTCGGATTCATCTCGAATTTTTTCTAAATCGAGTTTAGGTACAATAACTCCCGCAACATTATTCTCATAAGCCTCTATTTGCCAGATTTCAGGAGCAGCAAAAGAGATTTCTTTTAATCGTAATGGTCCAACAGCTATTTGAGCATCAATAAGTGATTGTTGTGCTTTGGTGGTCAAGTTAGCAGTCTCTTCTCTTAAACCTCGAATCGTATCTACAACCTCAAAAAAGCGTATAACTAATGAATCGAGTTTTTCTTGTAATAAATCATGACCTTTCTCTGCGAGTTTATTTCTTTCACGTAGTTTCATAAGATTCATTCTTGTGGCTTGGACACCTTCACTCAATTTTTACAACCTGCCAATTAGTATAATAAGCAAATCAATTGCTTATATTATCTCAATTATGTAAAACAGCACCATAAAAAATTTATTACGCATACCAACAAATAAAAAGTCAATGGAAATTGAGAGTAAAAAGAAAGGAGTATCTGGAATGGCAGAAGAAAATAATAAAATTTCAACTAGAAAGCTTACACCTAAATCTTATCTCTTGATAACCACTCTTTCACTAATAGTGGTTTTTATTATTAATCTGATTTTGTTTATCACAGAGAAAGGTGGAAGTGCAGTTCCAATATTATTGATAATCTTGGCAAGTTTGATAATAACATTACTGATAATTTACATCATCATAGATATTGTAAGGATTTACAGAAAGAAAAACAAAAGAAATCTGCAATAAATTTTATTTCTTAAATAGAAAATACATTTAAAAATAATGAATAGTCTCTTTTGTCGATTTTATATAAAACTGTAACTTAGAGTGATATGAAGTAATGAGAAGGTAGAATACTTGACAAAATTGAAAGAAAACCTTGATACTGTTCTCAGTAATCATAAAAAGAAAATTTCGAATCCAGAAAGAAAAAAGCTCATTCAAGAAGCTTTAGATAATCGTGAAGCTATCAAAAGTGCTAATGGGGCATTAGCTACTTGGACTCCTCCAGAATCAACCGGTCGAAGTCCAAAGGATACTGTTATCGTTAGAAGACCTTTAAGTGAAAAAAATATTGATTGGACTTCACCAAATTGTCTTTCAATAACTGAAGAAATTTTCGATATGGCTTGGGAAGACGCCTTAAAATTCCTATCAGAAAAAGAAAAACTTTACATTTCAGATAGATCACTAGGTGCTGATTCCTCTTATACCTTGAAAGTTCGTACAATAAGTGATAAAGCATTACATGTGCTTTTTACATATAATATGTTTAGACCCAATCCTAAAGGTGCAGAGAAAAAGAGCTTCTTTGCTGGAGATTCTTTTACTATAGTGGTTTTACCTTATGATAAATTAAATAGAAAAAGATACGAAGGAAAATTAAGAAAACTACCAAATGGCGAAACTAGTAATATGATTGTTGCTATGGATTTTGACCGTGGGCTTGGAGTAATAATTGGTTCTGCTTATTGTGGCTCGATAAAGAAACTGATGTTCACAGTAATGAATTACATGCTGCCGGAGATTGGTATTTTACCCATACATTGCTCAGCCAATGAAGGCCCGAAAGGAGACACCGCATTATTATTGGGTTTATCTGGAACCGGAAAAACAACCTTATCCGCAGATCCATCTCGATCATTACTTGGTGATGATGAACATGGATGGAGTGAAAATGGTGTTGCTAATTTTGAGTATGGATGTTATGCTAAACTAATAAATCTAAGACAGGATAAAGAACCAGAAATTTATGATGCCATGCTTCACGATGACGACTACTTAAGTCATGGAGCAATTTTCGAAAATACTATGATGTATCCAAATGGTGTATTTGATTTATTTGATGATCGACTTACTCCAAATTCTCGAGGTTCATATCCCCTAAGTTTCTTATCTAACATTAAAACACCACCTATTGGTAAACATCCAAAAACTATTCTCTTCCTAACAGCTGATGCTAATGGTATTCTACCTCCTGTATCAAAACTAACATCAGAACAAGCAATGTTATGGTTCCTAATGGGTTATACAAGCAAATTAGCTGGAACCGAGACAGGAATTGTTGATCCAGTATCAACCTTTTCGAGATTCTTTGGTGAGCCATTCATGCCACGAAACCCAAATGAATATGCAAAATTACTTGGCACCAAAATGAAGAAGCATGGAACAGAAGTGTATTTAGTTAATACAGGTTGGAGTGGTGGACCTTATGGAATTGGAGAACGAATGGATATTAACTTAACAAGAAGACTCGTCGATGCTGCACTTAAAGGTGAATTAAAAAATGTCGAGTATCAAGAAGATGAAATCTTTCATCTCCATGTTCCAAAAGCATGTAAAGGTGTCCCACCTGAAGTTCTCTGGCCGAAAAATACCTGGGAAGACAAAGAAGCATTTGATATTCGTGCAAAGAAATTAGCTCAAGACTTCAGTGATCATTTTGACACAGCTTATTCTGGGAAAGTTGATCCTGGAATTGCTATGGTTTGTCCTGGAAAGTAGTATTTTATAAGGGTCTTTTATCGAGATCCTTCAATTTTTCTTTTCCTTATAGCTAATAGCATTTTAGAAAAAATTACGAAAGGTTTTTTGAGCTAATAATCAATTTGTACCAAATAATACAATAGTAGATGTTGTGTTTAGATAAAATTATAAAAATAATAAATGAGGAAAGCATTTTTTGTCGCAAAAGGAAGAAATACAAGAAGCAATCAAGCAGCTAAAGGACTCAGATGAAAAAATAAGAAGTCAAGCTGCACTATCGCTTGGTTGGGTAGGCGAAGGAGAAGTACTTAACCCTTTGATTGAAGTGCTCAAAAATGACATTTCACCGAAAGTACGTGCAAATGCCGCAATGTCTCTCGGTCAACTAAATAATGAAAATGCAATACAATCCTTAATAGCTGCGTTGAGTGATAAGGATGCTTTTGTGAGAGGGATGATTGTTTATTCTCTGGGATTATTGAAAGCTAAAGAAGCTATTAATCCATTAATTATGATATTAGAAACAGACCCTGATAAGGAAGCGAGAATGGCTGCTGCAGATTCACTAGCACAAATTGGCGATGAAAAAGCAATAAAACATCTTGTGAAAGCTTATGTCAATGATATGGAAGATTCTGTTAAATCAGAATCGAGAGATTCATTAAATCGCCTTGGTGCTCAATTAAACATAACAGAAATAGACGTTTTAATTCAAAGCGAAATGGAAAGAAGACAACAAGCACAAATCTCATCTGCTCAAGTCGTGCGTGATCAATTTTTAGATGACATGCAGAAGAATGAGATGGAAAAACAAAGAAAAGAAATTATTACGATTATTTCACAAGAATTACCAAAATTATTGGAATATGCAATTCACAATGAAGTCATTCCTTTCGATAGCTTTTGTGCTAGATTTAATTGCGATGATTTTACTTTAGAATTCGCATTAACTAAATTAATTGAAAGTAATACAATTAACGTAAAAGTTAATGCCTCTGAGAGAAGTTTTACTGTCTTGAAACCCCAAGCAGAATTAAGTGAAGATGCACAGACGAAACTAAAATTGATTAGAAAGAAGTTTGGAATTGACTGGTAATTCGTTTTTAGAAAACGTATTCTTCATATTATCTTATTTCTTTATCTTCCTGCTATAAATAATACTTGTAACCAATATTGTTCCTAAGCCAATAACTGCAATTAGAAATCCAAAGCCAGGAATAAAACCGGATACAAATTTGAATCTCGGTAATTCGAATCCAGTTTGTCGATTAATTATCTGCAAATCCTCTGTGATAGAATAACCTTGGTATTGTCCAAACATGTAAGTGGCAATTCTATATCCAAGAAGAATGCCAGTGATCTCATCCCATACAAATTTTATCATGTGATCAAATTGAATAGAAGTATTACCCGTTTCATTCTCATATGTTCCACGCATATACATGTCAAATATTACCTGATTATCGACAATTTCTCGTTCTGCTTCTAAAGTTGCTCCATATAATAATGAATTTGGAAGTGAATTATGATATTCAAGAGTTGTAAGATTATCCAAAAAATCCCAAACATCTTGTTTTGGTTCAACAAAAAACCACTGAATAAGTGGCGGCCCACGATTTATTTCATCTTTATTAAAACCTGAATTCACTAAGCGATTACACTCCTCAACGGGATAATAAAGAAACTTAGAGAATTGAGAGAAGAACATATCAGTAGTGATGAGCCCATTTGAATTGGTACTAGTATAATTTGTAACCTTAAAATCTACTCCCCAAACATTATCGACATCTAAAACATCTACCTCATATCTTGTATTCATATCAACATTAATTTCATTAAAGAAAGCCCCTTCACCACTTGCTTCCAGATTATTAATTTTCACTATCCATACAGAGCTTTCAAGTAAATACTCTGTAGAAGAACCAGAGATGCTACCCCATGCAGCCTGGGTTTTAACAGCAAAAGATGAACTACAGATAATGAATGTTAAGACCAATGGAATTACTGTGAATGAGATTTTTTTGATGTTAAGTTTCAAATATTACCACCAAATTTAGATGTTTAATTTAGTCTAATATTTCATATTTTCATATGAAATTAAAATTTTGCTTTAACTTGGAAACCTCTTAATAAGATATAAAGCTGATTGAAGAAACCATTAAAAGAAAGTAATTTCTTAATAATACAATTGATACTAATAAAGTAATTAGGAGTAATGAATTTTTGAAGGAGATTAAAGTCGGAAATATAGTTGGGAAAGTAGGTACGATTGTCTATGATTATTTAGAAGTCTTAGAGCATCCTGTCGGTACAATAGAAAGATTACCCGTTATAATTGCTCAAGGAGCGAATTCGGGTCCTACGCTATGGTTAACAAGTAATATTCATGGGGATGAGTATACTGGTATTCCCGTTATTCATCGAGTGATTAATAGCTTAAACCTTGAAGAGTTAAAGGGAACAATAATAGCAATACCGACACTTAATCCTGCTGGTTCTCGAGTAAGAACCAGACATCCATATTACGATAAGAAAGATCCAAACAGACTTTTCCCTGATGGTAATCCATTCAAAGAAAAACCAAAGGGTGGTATAAAAGAAACAAGTGAAATAACAGTCGATGAAGATAAAAAAGAAGGAGAATTATCCATCAAAACTGAAAAAGTAGTGAAAATATCGGTGGAACAAGAAGCCAAAGAACCCAAGACTGTGGACCCACTAGCAATATTCGATAATGAAGAATTATATCCCTCTGTTCAAGAAATGATTTGGAAAAATTTATTTGAAATAATAAAGGAAACTGCTGATTACTTGTTGGATTTACATAATGCGTTCATAAAGTCCATACCATTCAGTTTTCTAGATAGGGTTCTGTATAATCCTGATGTAGAAGATGATAAGAAGAAAGCAGAAGACCTTTACAACAGAACGGAAGAAATGGTTCGAGCTTTTGGATTAACGATAGTTCGTGAAACAACACCAACGAGATATATACAAAAGAAACTACATCGATCAACTTCAGGTGCAGCGCTAAATTATCTGAGAATACCCTCATTTACAGTAGAACTTGGTATGTACCTAGATGTAGAACCGGAATTTGTTGACGCAGCAACAATAGGAGTATTTAATGTTTTAAAATGGGCTAAAATGCTAAATGGAAGTATAGAAAAAATAACTTCTGTTCCTGTCATTGCTGAAAATGAAGCAGTCAGATATATCGGTCATCCAAGAACAAAGAAATCTGCAATTATTGATCTCAAGATTAAGAAAGGAGATTTTGTGAAAAAAGGTGATGTAATTGCTATTGCTCGAGATATTTTCGGTAGACCAATAAAAGAAGAATTTGAAATAAAGACAGAAGTTGATGGATATGTCTTCATGATCAATGAAGGGATTCTTAGATATCCCAACGAAGAAATCTGTTGGCTAGCATCACCTGATACACAGCCAATGGTTGATAAATGGCCTAAGAAATCAAAAAAGTAAAAAAGAAAGAATGTGCGTAGAATTTTTTCTACACTTTATTTTTGATTATTTGCGTCTTTTAAGTATAATTGGTAGGCCAATAATTAGTGCAAATGCAGGGATAACCATGAACCATTCAAATCCAGGGATGAAGCCCACACCAGGTAAATTGTAACCTACTTGTTCTACCCGTTGTTCAAGTATAGCTGTTACGGCAGTAAAGTCCATTTGACCTGAATAATTGACGTTTAAATAATATCCTTTTATAGCACCAGTAACTTTGTCAAAAGCAAAAATCATTGTAAATGTTCCACCATAATTGTGACCTGAAACAGCATTTGTAAACGTCATATCAAAATGCCACTCAAATACAGCTATTGCGGAAGAATTATCAAAACTTCCATCCATATTGGATATTGTCCAATCAGTCCCGTAAAAGCATTCAGAGACAAAAGTATCATTTGCCATAAGAAAGAAAAATTCAGAGAATTCTGTAATATCCACAAAAAATATCGGAAGTATCTGTGGACCTAAATCCATTTCTGTTTGATTCCATCCTCCTGAATAATTACCGAAAAACAACGGAAAGAACAAGTATAATGTAATAACTCCCAAATCAGAAGGATTATTGGTGCCTTCTTCGGTAATACTACCAATTGTCATATTCCAATCAACATCTGAAATACTAGCATCAGTAACTAATACTGTAAATTGTGTCTTCTCGATATATGTTTCCTCTTCAAAAGCAAAGCCTTCTCCAAACGAGGTATCTGTGCCATAGGTTATATCCCAATTGGATTTTATAACATCAAATGTAAAGGTATTACCAATAGCTACATTATAATCAGCTTTTGTTATCGTTGGTGCAATCATAATTATAACAAGAAGAAATGGTATACTTACTTTCATTATGTTCGTCAACTTTTTCACCAAAAATGTATGAACTCTTTTGTATAATATTACAGTTTTCAAATTTTACTTATGAACATTTCTTAAAGAAATAACAAAGAATCTAATTATAATAGAGAAATGAAAAATGTCAACAAAAAAGAAAGAATAAGCGTAGAAAATTTCTACGCACTATTTTTTTAGGATTATTTGCGTCTTCTAATTATAATTGGCAAAGCAACTAGTAGTCCTAGAGCAGGAATTACCAAGAACCACTCAAATCCAGGAATAAATCCACCTGCAAATTGGTAATTTGGTAAATTATAACCAGCGAGTTCAGTATGCATATTGTAAGAAAACTCAATAACAGTACTATTAGATGTGCCTTCCATGCTACCTTCTACATGCATTCCTTTCAAAACTCCGTTTGCCTTGTTGAAAGCAAATTGGAAGTGATGATCCACGTCATAATTGATTAAGTATGTGTGAGTGCCATTGGTTAATGTATCATTGAAAATTCCGCCTAAATAAGATTCGAAGAAGAATTCTGAAACACTATCTGTATATTCTGCTTGAATTGAGAGTCCTGACATGCCTGAAGCGGAAATCAATGAAGAGCCAGTTTGTACTTCTGCGGCAAATTCTGCGAATAAAGTCCAAGTAGCAGCTTCTGGTTCAACAAAAGGTTCTAATAACATTCCAGGAGCTTCTTCTGCTTCTGTTTGATTCCATTCAATTGGATCAACATATACGAGTGAGAATAACAATGGAAATACAGTCATTAAAAGACCGCCAAATTGGAATCCAAAAGTACTACTAGAGCCATTTTCTACATAGCTTCCTGCTTGGATTTCGTAGATAGTGGTATTTAAAAGCGAATCATCAAACTCTAATACTTCAACCACTACAGAAGTTCCTGCAGCGAACGCATGATCATCTACTGTATAACCTGTACCAGTTCCGGTATTAGATCCTACTGTTATAGTCCTTTCTGCAGCAATACAATCAAAGGTAAAAGTATCACCTATATCAACACCAAAATTTGCTGTTACTAATTGTGTGGAGAGAAAAAGACTAATCAAAGCTAACGGTATTATAACTTTTAACATTTTTTTCAATTTATTCACCTTAATAATTAGATATAATTAATTATTGAATAATAAACAGAGTGGAGGATTATCTTTATGAACCTTTCTTTGGTGGCATCATTTTAGTATGCTTCAATTAATAAAACACAAAATTGAGAAAAGGGGATTTTTGAACTTATGAATGAGTTTAATATGAGTAATTATTATTGTTTGTTCGCAGTCTTCTGTGGAGTTTATATTCTTGCGTTTGTTGAGTTTAACTAGAAAAAAACTATTCTTATTCTTCTTTCTTCTATTGATCAGCAATATTTCTATTGTATTTAGTAATGCTTTACAGCAATCAGAAATTAACCTTTATCCAAATGCTGGTGATGAATCACAAATACAATCATATGCAGTTGCTATTAATTCTACAAATAACATTCATGCTGTTTTCAATAAGCAAATACAAATTCATAACTCACTTGAGTATATTGTAACAGGTGCTGATTTCATATGGAATTTGACTTCAAGTATTGTGATAGAGGAAAATAGCACATTGAATATTATTGGCAGACCTACTATGGTTGCTGCATCGGATCGATTACAATTAGTTCTTGCTTTTAGTACTGCTGCTGACAGTGGTCTTTTGCTGATGGAAAAACCGTATTCTGATATCTCTTGGTCTAGTAATATTGTTCAATTAAATGAAACATTTCAGTTTTTAGATCCTGTTTTAGTTAGAAATACAACAAATGAAGATCTTTGGCTCTGTTGGAGAGATAATTCTGAAGATTCATACAAGATGTTCTTTTCAGTTTTCAATAGTACTTCTGGAATATGGGGCAATGTAATCAAGTTAACAGATCCAAGTGGTGGTAATAGTACTGATTGCAAATTCATATTAGATGTTTCAGGGAATGCTCATTTTGTCTGGTCAGAGGGTCAACTCAATCAAGAACGAATTCTTTATCGTAAAGTTTTTTGGAATGGAACAATGGAACCTATTGAAGTTCTGACTGATGGAAACAATAGATGTCGATATCCGGAAATTATTATTGATTACAACAATGACTTCAATGTTTTTTGGAGTAATTATACAGTTGTCAATCCAGGAGTAGATTATGGCACTCAGAATATACAAACTACAAGGAAATCATTCAATGGAACTTGGAGTGAACCATTTGAAATTGCCCCCTATAAACCACCAGATTTCCAGGGTTTTTCGGATGCCAGAATATCATCTGTTGCAAAGGATTTTGACAACAATCTATGGGTAGCGTTTGAAATAAGGGAACAATATGCTTATCATCAAGGAATAGATATCCGGAAACGAGTTGGTTATACTGATTGGCAAGCGAGTGAGAGAATATCATTAGCTAATAATCCTGCTATAGATCCACTAATAAAATGTGATAATGTAGGTAATTTGCATTGTTTTTGGTTAGATTTACGTCACTCAAATTATGAATTATACTTTAAAATTAGATTTTCCAGTGGTGTTTGGACAAATGAATTTCGTTTATCAATTGATACATCAACATTTGGCGATTATTGGCAATTAATTCTAATTGTTTCGGGAGTAATAGCAATAATTTCTTTTCCATTGATAATTCTGGATAGAATTAGAGCAAGAAAACGAAATAAACTGCTTAAGAGGAAAATTTCTGATTTACAGGAGTAAATCTTCAGATGTTATCTCTTCTTGTTTTACGTTCTCAAAATTGGCTATAATCTCAAGATAAACCTCTTTTGGATATTTAACACCAAAAAATCTGAAAGCAACACGTTTCTTTTCATTTTGATCCGTTTTATAAAAAACAATGGTTCCAAAATTAAATGCACTTGAAATTATTGGTGTTTGTCTAATCTTAATTTCAGTTATTTCTACATAATCAAAAGTAAGATTTTTCTTTGCTCGATAAATACTTCTTATTTCAATACCATTGTCATCAATCCAATATCTTGGAGCACTAATGATTAGATAAACAACGGTGAATAATATAAAGTTTACAAGCAATGAACCCGCCCAAGATAATTTTGAATAGAGATCAATTCTTTCAGGAGTTAGATTAAGACCTAGAATTCTTGGATGCACAAGATAGCGCATCATTAAATATAATCCCAGATTTAATATTAGCGTGAAAACCATCCACTGTATTATATATTCTGCTGAAGCTTTTAGAGAAAAACGACTTGGACTTTTATTACTCATTTGGAAACCTACATAGTTTATTATGATATAGTATTCATTTAATTTTTCTAGTTTTAGTCTATTTTGAATTATCTATACCTATAATAAAAAAAAGAGAAATGGTAATTTAATGACTATGCTTTCATTCTTATGTCTCAGTAGTTTCATCTTCAGCTTCTTCAGTTTCTTCTTTGACTTCATCGATATCTGGAATTTCAGGGATTTCTATGTCTTCTTCAGGTTCTTTTTCAATATGAGCTTTTACATCCTCTTCATCAATATCCTCTAATGCGTCCTCAATATCATCAAGGATTTCGTCTTCTGTGAGTTCTTCTTCATCTATTTCTTCTTCGACTGCTTCTTCCACGGGTTCTAGTTCAATGACTTCCTCAGCAATTTCTTCTGCGATCTCTTCGATTACTTCCTCTTCAACAGCATCATCAACTTCTTCTTCAATGGCCTCTTCTAAAGTATCCTCGACAGCTTCTTCTAAAACGTCCTCCATAACTTCTAGTTCGTCTTCCTCGGTGACTTCTTTTACTTTCTTCTTCTTTTCCTTCTTGGGAGCTTTCTTACGTTTCTTGCTGGCACTGACAGAAATGATAATTATTAATGCTATTAAACCTAATACTGTGAAACCCGCGCCTATTAAAAACAACACTGTAAACAGAATTGGAATGTCTGCAATATTGGTCGAAGACAAATCCCACGAGTTTTCATTTAGTACAATTAAAACAGGGGCAATTACCAATAATAGACCAAAAACTATTGATGCATAAACGATGGCATTGTATAAACCGCTTCTATCTTTAGATTCTACATCTTCAGCTGTCATAATTCACACTATTTACAACAGAGAAATTAAATATTTTGTTAAATGAAAAAGCATTACAAATAGCACTAAATTCGATAAAAGAGAATTTGTTTGGTTTCTTCTTGTTTTCTTAATAAAATAATTCAATTGGTTACAGAAAGTAAACGATTAGTATTTATAAAAATGGTGGTATTATTCTCTTAGAAAGCTTGGAGGCTCGATATGGAAATTACAAGTAAATGGATTGATAAATATAAGTTCAGAGTTGATGATGGTAGGCATCCTTATTTTGAACTTGATGTTCCACCTAAATTTGGTGGTGAAGATACTGCTCCTACTGCATTAGAAATGGCAGTTATGGCTTTAGCGACATGCTTAGGAACTACCTACAAAATGACTGCAGATCATATGCATTTAACTATAAAAGAATTAGAAGTAAAAGCAATTGCGAATAAATCAGATGATATTCATCTATCGGATATACATCTCACTGTTTGTGTGAAATCTCAAGATTCAAAAGAAAAACTTGAACAAGCGTTGCATATTGCAAAGAAAAATTGTGCTGTCGATATTATATTCCATCAAACACAGATTCCTATGGAAACAAAATTAGAAATTATTGAATAAAAGTAATTTCTCTCTTTTTTTTTTATCGTTATTTCATTATGTCGAAAAAGAAGGTTTTTTAATAATAGAGTCCCACAATATCATATCCCTACAAGATGATAAACATTGAATAAATGTTAAATACTTGTAGAGCTAAAATAAATTAAGATATTCGGTGTACACTATGTCTTTTGGCAGTATTTTACTCGGAGCCTTAATAGGCGGAGTCATTAGCAGTGGTGGTATTATTGGCATCACTTTTCTAGCTGCAGTTCCAGCAATTCTATGGTGGCATATGCTGCTCATAGCAGTTGGCGGAACATTTATCGGCGGATTCGTAGGCGGACTAGTAGCTAAAGGAGGAGGAGCTGGTGCATTAGCAGGCTTACTCTCAGGTCTTTTAGTTTTTCTAGGAACATTTCTATTCGGGTGGCTTTACTATAAAGCACAATTAATTGCACTCATAGCATCAGCGCCTGATGTGGCGACTCTGGTCAACGATTTCCTAGTTACATTAGGAATGAATGGAACTCAAGTTGGAATAATGATTGGTGATTGGATAACACTCAACGCACCTACAATTCCTGAAATGACAGCTTTCGCAAATGGTCAATTCATTTACTTTGCATTGATTGTTGGTGCAGTCCTAGGTGGATTAGCCGCAGTAGTAAACTTCTTTGCAGGCCTATTTGGTGGCTTGATTACAAGAAAGAAGAAAGAAAGTTATGACTCATATTATTAAAAATGATTAACCCTCGTGAAAGTTAACACGGGGAACATTTTTCTTTTTTTCAAAATTTTAAATAATCAATGAATTTTTTATTAATGATAATTATTATAACATAGTTACTTCAAGCTTTTAGTTAGGAGATAATAAAATGAAGATTGTTTTTCTTTATCCAATAACAGAAGATGCCTTGAAGTTCATGAAAGAAGAAATTCCGAAAGATATCAAAATTGTCTCTCGGATTAGAGGAGAGATTGGTCACACACCTCTTAACGAAGATCCTGAATTCATAAAGGAAACAAAAGATGCAGAAATCCTAATGGGTCCATATATCACTGATGAAATATTATCACAAGCAGTCCCGGAAGCAGGGGGAAAACTCAAATTAGTAATTATTCCCTGGACTGGAGTTGATAGATTAGATTTTGATTTAGTGAAAAAATACTCTATAGTGGTTGCAAACAGTCATGGAAATGCTCGAACTGTAGCCGAACATGCAATTGCACTTTTATTAACAGCATCAAAGAATATTATACATCATGATAGATTAATGCGAGTAGGAGATTGGAGTTCGAGATTTATAAAAATGCCATCAATCAAACTACAAGGAAAAACAGTGGGATTACTTGGTTATGGCGCGATAGGAATGGAATGTGCAATACTTCTGAAAAATTTTGATGTCAAGTTCATAGGTTGTCGTAGAAATCCCGCAAAATCAACAAAAGAACAGAAAGAATTAGCGGAAAAAATCTATTCGATAGATGACCTGGAGACATTCTTACATGAATCAGATATAATCATAAATTCCTTGCCTTTAACAAAGGACACTCGAGATATTCTTGGGGAAAAAGAATTCGCTCAAATGAAAGATGGAGTAATTATTATTAATGTTGGTCGAGGACACACAATTCACGAGAAAGCGTTCTACAATGCTCTCAAAAGTGGAAAAGTATTCGCAGCAGGAATAGATCCTCAATGGAATTACCCAAAGCGAACATCAGTTCCGAGAAGAGATGATGGAGAAGTTACATCAATAGAAGAAACTTATCCTTCAGAATATCCCATTCACGAATTCGATAATGTTGTTTTAAGTCCTCACCGAGCTGCCCACATAACTGTAGGTTATGAACGAGGACACTGGGGTGATGTTCTCGAAAATATCAAAAGAATCTATGAAGGAAAAGAACCAATAAACGTTGTAGATATAGAAGAAGAATATTAAAAAAAATAGAAAGTAAGCAGCTTATATTGCTGCTTCAATTATCTTCTCTTTTTTTGCTCTTCCAACCCAACTTTTTAGCATATATTTGCCGACAATAAATTTCAGTAGTTCCATTAGTACAGCAGCGAACATACAAATACCAACAATTAACAACCATGCATAACCATTCATCATCATAGAATCAAAAATCGTATTATGGATACCTACTGTGAAAGGTGCTACTGGAGCTAATGGTTGCATAGGTACATAAATGGCAATCATTTGTAAGCTCATAGCCAAGCCGATAGAACCCCATAACCACGGATTATTAAATGGATTCATCGTGAATGTAGAACGTTCAAAACCAGATCGAGTTATGAAAACGTTGAACATCTCAAAAACAACTGACATTGTGAAATTTAATGTTCTTGCATGAGCATACCAAGCTTCAGAAGACAAAGCTGTTATACTAGTTTCATGTGTAAATGTGAGAGCAAATGACTTCATCCATTCTGGAACATTGAGTAATTCTGCGTTTATTACTCCGAGATCAGCTCCAACTATTTCTAAATCTGCATTTAATATTTCACCAACTGAAACTGCTTCTCCTACATAAGCTAAGGGAACAAATACAATCATACTTGCACCAAAAGCTAAAATTCCAGCAATGATTGAGAAAATATAAATATCCTTCATAAAGCCTTCATCTTTCTTTCTTGGAGGTTCACGCATGATGTCAGCAAGAGGAGGATCAACACTTAAAGCAATTGCAGGTAATCCATCAGTAACTAAATTAATCCAAAGAATTTGTATGGCAGTATAAGGTGATTTTAATCCTAAGAAAACAACACAAACAAAAACAGTTAATATTTCGTCAAAGTTTGATGCAATAAGATACCGAATAAATTTAAGCATATTTTGGAAAATAGTACGACCTCTATGAACAGCATCAACAATGGTAGCAAAATTATCATCAGCTAAAACCATTTGAGCTGCTTCTCGAGTAACATCAGTTCCTTGAATACCCATGGCTATACCAATTTCTGCTTTTTTAATAGCGGGGGCATCATTCACACCATCTCCAGTTGTCGCAACTGTATGTCCTTTTTCCTGAAATGTACTTACGATTCGGTGTTTATGTTCTGGACTAACTCTAGCAAATATTCTAACATCATCAATAACACCGAGTAAATCATCATTAGACATCTCTTCTAATTCTGTTCCAGTTATTGTGATCCATTTATCTCCTTCAATTAATCCTATGTCTTTAGCAATTGCCTCTGCAGTAATCTTTTGATCGCCTGTGACCATTACTGTCTTAATACCTGCAGTTTTACATTTAAGTAACGCATCATGTACCTCTGGTCTTGCAGGATCAATCATTCCCACTAAACCTAGAAAAATAAGATTGGATTCTATGTTTTCTTCTTGTTCAGTTAAGAAATCATCTTCATCAACATCAATAAGTCGTTCATCAACGACTCTGTAAGCAATTGCTAGAACTCGTAAAGCTCTTGAAGCCATCTCATTGTTGAGTTCCAAAACTTTAGTTCTAATTTCATCATCAATAGGTACAACTTGTCCATTTATTGATGCAAAATTACACCTTTCAATAATTACTGGTGGTGAACCTTTTGTGTAAGCAATTAAATCTTCTTCGTATTCTTCTCTTTCCAATTGACGATTAACAGTTGTCATTCTTTTTCTTTGTGAATCAAAAAATATTTCAATTTGTCTAGGAAAATTATCTTCATCATAAAGTCCTGCTTTCCTTGCTAACACATAAAGCGCAACTTCAGTTGGGTCACCAATTACTTCTATCTCTTGGGTTTCTTTATCATAATTCACTCTTGCATTATTGCACAAAAGTGCAGTTCGTAATATTTTTTCTAGTTCAATATCCTTCCGAGGGTCTAATTCTTTGTCCTTTTCTAAAAATTCTCCTTCTGGTATATATCCTGCTCCTGTCACCGCAAATTTGTGATCAATTGTTTGAATTTCTGTGACTGTCATTTCATTCTTAGTTAATGTTCCTGTTTTATCACTGCAAATTACATCTACAATACCAAGAGTCTCAACTGCAGGTAATCTTGAAACGATTGCATTACGTTTAGCCATCATTCTAACGCCTATGGCATATGTTAATGTAATTGCTGCTGGTAATCCTTCAGGAACTGCTGAAACAGCTAAAGCAAGAGCAGTTTCAAGAGCTTCTACCCATCCTTCCATGTTACCGAATTCAATATAATGCTTAATCATAACTGTTGCAAAAACAATTGAACAAATAACAACGATAATAATACCGAGAATTTTCCCTAATTTGTCAAGATTCTTCTGTAAAGGAGTTGGTTCTTCTTTTTCTTCTTGCATTAAAGCAGCAATTTTACCCATTTCTGTATCCATGCCAATATTTACAACTACTGCTTTAGCTCTTCCATAGGTGATTGTTGTTCCCATAAAGAGCATATTCCTCCTATCACCAATAACTGCATTAACTTCAATTATCTGTTTTGCACTCTTGCTTAAACTAATTGATTCTCCGGTAAGAGCACTTTCATCAACTTTAAGGCTTGTAGATTCTAATAAACGCATATCAGCTGGAACTTTTTCACCTGCTTCAATTAATACTATATCTCCGATTGTAAGTTTTTTTGAATCCAAAATATGTTCGTTACCTTCACGAATAATTCTAACTTCTTTACTGACCATTTGTTTAAGTGCTTCAAGAGATCTCTCAGCTTGATATTCTTGAACAAAACCAATTATGCCATTTATGAGAACAATAGCAAAGATAACGATTGCATCAATCCAGTCTTCGAAAATCATTGAGACGATCGCTGCTATGAAAAGGAGTCCAATAAGAACATCGACAAATTGTTTAAGAAATAAAATAATAGGACGTGTTTTACCCTTCTCAACGAGTACATTTAAACCATGTTCCTCAATTCTACATTGAGCTTCATAATCTGTTAATCCTCTTTGTGGATCAGTGTCGATAACATTAATTACCTCTCCTGTGTCCATTGCATGATAATCAGCTTCTGGTTCTTCATGCAGATAAGCATCTATTTCTTCTTTTTTACTTCTTCTTTTGAACATGGGCATCCGTCATTTTGATTTTCAATATGCAGATATGAAATATCTATTAGGATTAATTATATAAAAGTGACCGACAATCTCACTTTATAACAATTTTGGCAATTTTCTGTTTTTTATATTTCTTGATGGACATACTTAATATATTTCTCAACCAAATTTAATCCTGCAATAATAGCACTTTTTCTTGCTATTTCGAGTTCCGTTGCTCCAACAATTAGTATGTAGTGCATTGGTTGTAAATACTCTTCAATATCTATAATAAATTCTGTTTCAAATTTAGGAAAGTAATTCTCAATTTTAATATCTTCTTCTGGAAATTGAATTTTTCCATCAGAATTAACCTCTAGGAAAAGGATTGCATCTCCTCCATATGAAATAACAATATCTCTTAATTTCCAAGAAGGCTTAATTATCACATCATTTTGTTCTAGGTTTTTTTCATTTGTATTCAATATCACAAAATAGTGTTGTTTTGCTGGGAAAACTTCTTGGTCACACTTTTCATGTTTTACAATTAACTTGGTTATTTGATTAACAAATTCCTTTCCTTTCTTAGCCAAGTTATGACCGGATCTTCCTGCTTTCGCTTCAAGTAATCCTTTCTTTTTACAGAAATTTAATAGTGATTTTGTACTGCTATCTGAAAGCTTGAGTTCAGTCTGTAGTTTATATCTGCCCATGGGATTTTCTTTAATGAGTAAAAGAGCTGTTACAAGATCACTGTCTGTAAATTCTGCTCGGGCACCCCTTTCACCAGTTTTAATCCAATGAACAACTTCAGACAATTAATTATTCCTCTTTCTTTTGAGCTGATTCGGTTAATTCAGACCAACACATTATTGTTTTTACTAGTTGATCAGCTTTTGATTTTTTTAAAGGATAAGCTCGAATCCAAAACTCTTTCTCAACTGAAACAACTTGAATGACTTCTACCCCAAACCTCAATATACCCCCAACTCTAATAAGATAGAAATAAAAACTGTATTTTGCTAACACTTCGATTATATTTTGGTTAATTATAGTATTCCACCAGAAAACATTTCTCCATTTGATTTCTGTTTGGGTAATGCTCATTTTGTAAGTCAACGCAGAAAGAAGTCTAATTAATGAATAAAGATAAATCAAGGAACCAAGAAACAGCAAAATTCCTGCACCAAGTACAACATAAACAATCGAGGAATATGAATCATCAAGTAAAATAATCCCAGGAACAAAAAAAGCAGAACCTAAAAGTAATAATGGGAGAAATTGAGCAACAAGAAATAATAGAACATCTTTAAAATCAACATCGTAATTTACTCCACTTCTGATTTGTTTAACAATCTCAATTTTCTCTTTTTCATCGATTTCCTGCTTTACAGCTCTCTTTTCATCTTGTTTAATTCGTTTATCATCAATTTCACTTATCCCCTCTCCAGCAAGTATATTTTCTTTGAAAACACGTTTTCTCTTATCATTTTCGACCTGTTTCTCAGATTCTTTCATCCAAATTTCCTCTAGTAAACTAATTGTAGTAAATTCATCTACCTATTATTAACAAGAAGTAGTTTTAGAATATTCCGTTTTCTCTCTTCAAAACAAGACTGCAAAGTATTTAGTTATCTCTAATGAACAAATGTACTCATTTTCTCAAACATAAGATAACTTAATAAAAGATAAGTAAAATCATGTATATTTGATTTATTGGTGAAGGTGAAACAATGGAAACACACCAGCATCCGGAAGATAAGTACTACTTCATAACCGATGAAGATCGCTGCAAAGGTTGTGGGCTTTGCATAGAATTTTGTCCAAAGGATTGCCTTGGATTTTCAGACGAAATCAATGAAAAGGGTTGGCGAGTGGCAAAAATGCATCGCATGAAAGATTGCATCAAATGCTATATGTGTGAAAGAATGTGTCCAGATTTTGCAATATATGTAAATGAGAATGACTCAGCAGAAAAAGCTGAAACGTAAATAATAATCAAGATTCAGGAGTAGAAACAAGTGGTCGTAGAAAAAAAACAACCAAAAGTCTTGACTGGAACTTATTTTAAAAATGGAAATTGGGCAATTATTGAGGGAGCTATCGCAAGTGGGATTGCAGAATTTTTTGCTTATCCGATTTCACCAGCATCTGAAATCGTAGAATACGTTACTTATAGACTTCCAGCAGTCGGTGGGAAAGCTGCTTTTATTGTTGAGGATGAAATTGCTTCTATAAATATGTGTATTGGAGCATCTTGGGCTGGATCAAAAGTACTCACAGCAACATCCGGGCCGGGTTTTTCATTGAAGCAAGAAGGACTGGGTCTAGCATACATGACTGAAACTCCCTTAGTATGTGTTAATATTATGAGAGGAGGTCCATCTACAGGGCTACCTACTTTTTCTGCTCAAGGAGATTATATGCAAGCACAGTTTGGTTCACATGGAGACTATCCAGCTATTGCTCTTACTCCTTGGTCTGTACAAGAGTGTTTCGATTTAACGATTGAAGCATTCAATATTTCTGAGCAATTACGATCACCAGTTATACTCTTAGCAGATGGGGAAGTTGGGAGAGTGATGGAAGAAATAACAATCCCAGATGAAGAAGACATTGTAGTAATAAATCGAAAACAACCACCCAAAAACACAGACAAATCGAAATTCAGGCAATTTGATGTTTCCGGACAGGATGATCTTGTTCCACCAATGGCTCATTTTGGGGAAGGGTATAAAATTTTCGGCACTGGATTAACTCATACAGAAGATGGCTTACCAAGATTAGATGAAGATTTGCACATTGAATTGATTACGAGATTATATGAGAAATTAGAAATAAACAAACATCTCTTTCCAGAACCTTATACTTATGAAATTGATGATGCAGAGGTAGTGGTGGTTGCAACAGGTATTACTGCAAGAGCATGTTTACAAGCAGTTATGGACGCGAGAGATCAAGGGATTAAGGCAGGATTATATAGACCAATAACTGTCTGGCCATTTCCAAAGGAAGATATAGAAAAAATCTCTCAAAGAGCAGAAATTATTGTTGCTGAAATGAGCATGGGACAATTAATTTGGCCAGTGGAACGCTTTGCAATGAAAAAATGCACCTTAGTGACAAGAATTGGTGGTACGCCACCTGAACCCTATAAAATCTTGGATTCTATAAGGAAGTTAGCAAAGAAGTGAAATGGAAGATGGCAGAAAAAAGTAAAGAAATTGATAAAAGTTCGATTATCAAAAGACCACCAATAGACCTCAAACATCCTCAAGAAGCTTTGTTAAGAAAGAAGGCAATACCAACAATCTATTGTCCTGGATGTGGCATAGGAACTACTATTCATGCATTCCTAGAAGCATTTACAAAATACAGTCAAATTCCACAAGACAATATTTTCGTTGTGAGTGGGATTGGTTGTACTGGGAGAGCAAGTGGTTACATTGATTTAGATGGTTTTCATGCTATACATGGGAGAGCAATTCCTTTTGCTTCTGGTGTAGATATAGCAAACCCTATATTGAAACCAGTAGTAATTTCCGGAGACGGAGATTTATTCTCTATAGGATTAGGTCATCTAGCTCATGCTGCGAGAAGAAATACAGATATGACTGTAATTTGTATAAATAATGCTATCTATGGTTTAACCGGAGGACAAGATGCCCCTACAACTCCAGTTGGAGCAAAAACCCGATCTACACCTTATGGGAAAATTTCGTTTCCATTTAATCTATCTCATATTGCTATTGCTAACGGAGCTACTTTTTGTGCACGATATACTGTTTATGAGTTTGTACAATTATCAAAAGCTATTGGAAGAGCATTGAATCACCAGGGATTCTCATTTATAGAAGTTATTTCAAATTGTCATGTAAATTTTGGAAGAAGAAATAATCTAGGGGATTCAATTGCTATGCGCCAGATGTTCAAGAAAGCTCGTGTAAGAATGAAGGAAGAGGATATTGGATTTAACTGGCACAAAACCGATATTGAATATGAAGTTGGTAAAGGATTTACTAAGATCCCTACAGGTGTCTTTCTTAATGAGAAAGATGAACCAGAAGAATTTTCGGAGCGAATAACCGATGCCTACGAATTCAAAAAGTAAGAATTGTGATATTAATATAATGATTAGAGGAATTGGCGGTCAAGGAGTCAAACTAGCTGGAACTATAATTGGTCAAGCAGCAATTACAGATGGGCGTTCAGCAGTGCAAAGTACAAAATATGGTTCTGCAATTACAGGTGGAGAAACTAGAAGTGAAATAAAAGTCTCTACTGAGAAGATAATATATCCAAGAATAACTGATATCGATGTCTATGTAGCTCTAACTTTAGATGATTTAGAAAATTATTTTGAATCATTGATTTACATAACTGCAAATGAGGTTGCTAAAAAAATCCCAAAAAAAATTAAGGAAAAAACTATTCTTGCTCCTATGATTGCAATTGCTGAGGAAGCTGGCAGCATGAAAGCCACAAATATGGTTTTACTTGGGATTCTTAATCAACTTTTTGATTTGGCTTCTCCAAAAGCATTTATTCAAGCAATAAAATCACTTACAGCAGCAAGATTTCATGATGTGAATATTAAAGCCTTTAAGAAAGGTTCAGCTCTTGATTTGAACAAGTATAATTCGGAAGATATCCTCTTACTTGCTGATATTTGTCGAATAAAAGAGTAATAAAATCCAAATCAAAAAACTAGTCTCTACCAAGAGTTTTAGTCTTAGCTCTCAATTGAACTCCTTCATGATCAGGATAGATTTTCGCCATACGTTCTAATTCTTCTTCTAATTCCTCAACGAGATCCACATACTTGTCATTTTTAGCAAATGCATTCATAGCGGTAACAATTCCATTAGCTCTTTGCAAAATAAAGTCTTCATCATTAGGATGCTCATCAGTTAAAGCCATTAAATCATCAAGAAGTGGTATAGCCGGTTCATAATCCTCATTTCTGCTGAGGTAGCCCATAGAATTCACTAATCCTTTAACAAGACATAATTGTATTTCATGATTCTCTTTGTGAGTTTCAGCTAAAATCAAAAGCTCTTGAATTATTTCCTTAACTGGTTCCAAAACCTTGCGTTGTCCAAAATTAATAATCGAATTAACCAGACCACCTGCTAAGGAACGTTGACAATTCATATTCGTTGGATGGGTTTTCGCAAATAAACGAAGTTCTTCTAATCTCTCGAACATTGTATCATATTTATGCTTCTTCATTAGATAAGACATGGAGTTTGCTATAGCAGTCGCAAAGAGATTTTGTATTTGAGTCATATGGCCATATTCTTGAACAAGTTTTCGGAAACGCTCAAGAACTAAAGCGATACCATCTGGACTTCCACTCATTCCAAAAATTGTTATATTTATCTCAAGTTTTTTTGCATAACGCAGGATAGCCATTTCATCATCTGGATTTTTCTTAATTTCATCAAGATAAACATCCAGTTCAGCGTTAGTTTTATAGAAGAATTCCTGTTTCTTCTTCTCTTCATCTTTTGTCATAGACTAATCTCCTTATCTCTTCTGTGCCAAATCAGAATAGTTGCAAATAAATCCCATTGGTTTATTTTAATCTGCCAAATATGTATTTCTACTTTTTAAAGTATTTTGGATATAATATTTTTTCTAATAATTTCTAACTATTTCTTCTAAAGCATTCAGAAATGCCAAATTATTCTCTTTTGTTGTAATTGACATTCTCAAATTATTTTCACATTTAGGCATAGCACTCATATTTCTCACAAGTACACCTTTTTCTTTCAGTAGTTTTTGTTGAATATCTGCAGCATCTATGCCTTCTAAATGAAACATAATGAAATTTGTATATGATTTGTAAGGGGTGATTCCATCGATTGCTTCTAATCGTTTGTAAATAATTTCCCTTTCAGATACAATATTGGAAACAATTTTGGAGAGTGCTTCTTTCTCTTGAAGAACTAATTTAGCTAATTCTAATGATGCAATATTAACGTTAAATGCTGGTAGTAATTCCTTTAACCTGGAAATAAGAAATTCATCAGCTAAAGCAAAACCAAGTCTCATACCTGCCATGCCATGGAATTTGGACATACTCTTCATTATTATTAGATTTGGATAATCCTCTAATGCATTAACTAAAGAAAAACCACCAAAATCTGTATAGGTTTCATCTAAGGCTACGATTCCCGGAAATTCTCCTATTATTTTTCTTAGTTTGTGTTCTTCGAATTGATTGCCTGTGGGATTATTTGGCGAACACAAGAACATCAACCGATCCTTCTTTGGAGTTATATTTGCCAGAATATAATCGGGATCAAGATCATAAACTGGAGGATCAGTAAGGTATAATTCTGTAACATTTCCACCTTGAACTTTTATCGCATGTTCATACATAGGATATGTGGGAGCAATAGTTACTGCTGAGAAACCTGTTTTAATTGTTAATCGAACCATTAAATCAATAATCTTATCTCCACCATTACCAACTACAATTTGATTTGATTGCAGTCCATAATCAGAAGAGATTATGTCACACAACGAATCACAATAATCTTCTGGATAAATTCGTGGATCAATTTTCTCTCCTACGACTTTGATAAGTTTCTTTATGAGCTCTTCTGGAAAAGCTAGGTTTTCATTTAGACCAATTCTAACTTTAATCTTATCTTTTATCTTTGCAGGCATAAAACCAGATTTGCCTTTGAATGGGTCATTTATTAGTTGATCTAAATTGAATTCTTTTTTAGCCAATGTTATCCCACATAACTTCTTTTTATACTAAATAATAGCATCACTTACTAAACTAACAAAGCTAAAAAATCTTCTTTGAACATTTACATAAAAGTCTAATTTTGATATATCTCAAAACACTTTTGAGATAACACAACAAAATATTCTCATGAAGAAGCTCACCTTTGATGTTTCAGCAGAATGGTTTAAGTTGCTGATGATTTTCAGTGTGACATTAATAATTGGCGCACTGTTCTTTCTAATCAATAATCTGTTGGGTATTTTTAACATCTTCTTATTCATCATACAAGCAATTGTTGGAATTGTTTTTGCTTTATGGTATTTCAGGATTTTCTTAACATATGTTAAGGAGCTTCGTAAAAAGGATCCCGAAAAAAAGGTAGGAATTCCCATGGGGTGGGCCATTTTTGGATTAATTACTTGTCTAGTAAATATTGGAATTTGGGGTATCATGTCACCCTTAATATTCAATTTCCCAAAAATTTACTTTCTAATTCCAAGCCTTTTAGCAATGATTCAGATTTTCTATGTTTTCAAATCAGGAAAAAGAAAAGGGATCAGAGATTGGTTGTTAATCATCTACAATGTTATTATTTTTCTATATTTATTAAACTGGACTCTTGTAGATTTTGGGGTTGATCTTCCAAATTTCCTTGGAGTTTTTAGTCATACACTAAATAGTGGTGTTATGTGGTGGCAGCTTGTTTTTGTTAACACTAGTGCTTTCTTCTCGCCTACGTTTCTCTTCCCTCCATATATGCTAAATCCCAGATACTATTTTGCAATGCCGATAGATGATTATTTAGCACAAAAAGAAACTCAAGAAAAAGAGATAACAGAAGCAATTTCCTTGGAGGAAAAGCAAGCGATTACAGAGAACGATGAGAAGGATATAGCCGGTGTGGAACAAACTAAGAAAGATCTTCCTGGTGAAAGAACACCTTTCTTTGAAGAAAGGAGAAAGCAAGAACTATTGGATGAAGAAATTAAAGCACTCCGGAGAGAGATGTCAAAATCAAAGGAGGATAGCGATATAAAATATGCCCAATTTATTGGTGCGAGTGATCTACCCTTTGGTTTCAGGAATTTTATCAATCGATTTGATTCATTTTTGCGACTCGTTTCATTAAGCATAATCATTGCATTGCTTGTTATAACTCCTGCTGTTTTTGTTGGAAATGTTTTCATGAATGTAACTCCTAACTATATGAAACAGGATTATGGTTTAAAACCAGGGATGCAGCTTGCTATAAAAGGAAATGTCTTTTCCACATTCGATATAAATGGAAATGCATCAACTACTTGGAGTGAGGACCTTGATAATGAAATCACCTGGGCAAAAGAATTGCATGCCACCCATATTCGATATGATGTTGGAACAAGTGCTTTAGCGAATAATAAAACCCAGGCAATTTTAAGTCAGGGTTTTCAACGGATTAGAGACGAAGGATTAAAACTAATTATCTCTGCTACTGGTGATTATGTATTTTCAAAACAAGAGTTAATGAATTTCATTTATAATGATTCATTATTTATTTCTCAAACATATCAACCAGATTTTATGATCATATTTAATGAAATAAATGGTGAATTACAAGGTTTTCTTAGTCAGGAAGTTTCCATCACAGAATGGATGAATTATATTGAGAATGTGACAACTGTAATAAAATCAAATAGCCCAACCACCAAAATTCTCATTACTTTTCTAGCAATAAAAAGTGGGAGAAATGATTTTCAAACACTTCTAGAAAACTCAACACTAAGCATTGATGCAGTTGGAGTAACGTATTATCCTGTTTTATTTGGATGGAGATTAAGCTCTCTACTTGCTTATAGTGAGATATTTCAAAATTCGAATTCCACTTTGAAATTTTGGATAAGTGAAGTTGGTATGGAATCATTCAATTTTGGAGAGGATGCACAAGCAAAATTCCTTGGAAAAATTATGAGTTTAGCTTCATTATCTGCTGAAATAAATGCTGATGGTGTTTGTATAACGAGTATGAGTGATAACATAGGAATAACAGTTGATCGTGGGATAACAAGTCACCTAGGATTAATTTACTTTAATGGGCGCAAAAAGAAAGCTTTTGAAGCAGTCTCTTATGCTTTTGGAAAAATAAGTGGAGTAATTTAAGAGCAAATCTTTCATTTTATAAGCAAAGCAATTAAAAAGAGGAACATTTTATTTGTTTATATAAGAAGAACTGGAAAAAGTTAAAATAACCATCTTCAATAGATAAATCGATTTTGCCCGGAGGGGCTAGAAACAATGAGTTTTCGCGAAAGAAGATACAAAACACCTACTGACAAAGATATAAAATTAAGATTGTTGGACTGGACAGATTTAAATGGAATAACAAAATTCCACGGTGAGCTTTACGACTCAAATTACTTTGATTCTCCTCCAAACACAACATTAGAAGTTAGATATGTTTTAAGAAACCTTGAAGCCCGTGAATTAGCGGGTGGATTGAGCCTTGTTGCAGAACATCAAAAGGAAATTATTGCCGAAGCAACTTTAGAAACAAGTATTTTTGGTATTCCCGTTCAGAAGCACATAGGTAAAATCTGGCTTGTTGTTTTACCTGAATGGAGACGATTAGGAATAGGAACAGAATTATTGACTGCATTAGAGCATTTTGCAATTAGAAATGGAATTATGACATTATGGACACATTTTGAGAGAGACTGCGAAATAGAAGAGAAATTTTACTGCGAGAAACATAAATACGTTAAAACTGGTCTTGTTAAGAAAGCCCTTATGCGTCAAAATAAACCAAAAGATCACCTGTTAGTTCAGAAGGAACTTCCAAGAGGCGGAATATAGTCCCCAAATATTATATTCCCACTCTATCTTTCTTTATTATCCATAGAATAGATTAGTACTGTATTTTGAACATAGATGAGCTCTATGGCAAGAGATAAAAATGTGATTCTTTCTGAAGGAATTAAATCTCTATTCGGAGAAGATACTTGCCATGAGTGAATCTAAAAAACCAAAAATTGCCATTATAACCCTAATACAAGAAGGAGTTGTAAAAGTAGGGGGAGAACATGCGATGCTCTTTCCTTATGTTGAACAAATTATTAAGACAGCAGAAGATGTTGCAGATAAGATTGAAGTTATTCCATATGTAATCTCTCCTCGACCAAAGAAGCAGGAAAAGTTAGCAAGAGTTGAAGAATTAATCGAGAAAATGAAACAAACAAATGAGGGGCAGATGATCCTTGTTTATAATGGCGCAGCAGGTCCTTATGCTAATCCTTGGAATTGGGAGAAATATGGTCATGAAACAAATAAGGTGATAATTAAAATAGCAAAAGAAAGGAAATTAGATGGAATTGTTATCATGGCTCACGGTTATTCAAGTATCCCAGCGGTACTAAACATAACAGCAGCCAAAGATAATAATCTGTACAACAAAATTCCAATTAACAGTTATTACATCACTCATTCAAGTTATGACGAACATAAAGATAATCGAGCTCAGAGACGTATTCTCGAGACAGAAGTGCAAAATCATGCAAAGATGATTGCAATTAGTCCTTACATGAGAAATCATCTTGCGGAAATCGGTCTTGCTAAGAGCAGTAATGACACTATCCCGTTATATAATGCATTGCCAACCAAAGGTTGGTTCTCTAACAAAGTTGCTAAAAGCATAATCATGGAGATGCTTGAAGAACGAAATGAAAAAGTAGGATTAGGTCCTTTTTATGGTTCAAAGTTGCCTATCAAAGATATTGTTAGCGGGAAAAAAGAATTAGTATTGTACTTTGGAAGAGCGCAAAAATATGTGAAGGGGACAGATGCAGTAATTGCCTGTGCTAAAAACGACCCAAAAAGACACTATATGTTGATCTGCAGTGGTTCCCAATCAGAATTAGTTTGGCATAAAAAGATGATTGCTGAGACAA
The DNA here is from genome assembly GCA_023128635.1 of Candidatus Heimdallarchaeota archaeon. The sequence goes on from JAGMDP010000089.1 coordinate 29,821, forward strand.
ATAATGCCACATTAGCATGGGAACACAATTCAAAATTAGTTCTTGGAACAGTCCAATTAACGGAAAATAATCCAGATGCTAGAATCACTGCTTTATTCCTTTCTCGTCGAGAACCAATGGGTTTAGTTAGCAGAGAAGTAGTACTTATGCAAGAAAATGGTTCTGTTCTGCCAATCGTCTCTGGTCATTGTGGATTTGATGATCAATGGCAAAAAGAATTCAGCTTTGTTGTTTCTAATCCAAGTTCATGTGAAGACGATCCCATTAAACGAAAAACAAATTCTCAACTTGCAAAAGATAATGAGATTTTTATTCATGATGATTGTATTAAGGCTACTCTCAACGCACTAGATGAATTGAGTAAAATACCGGTATCAGAACTAAGAACACGAGTTCAGCAATATAAAGAAGCCATTAAAGAAAACTATTCTCAAAATAGGTATTGGTCTTTTTATCTACAAGCGATAGAAAAATTAGATTCAGAATTTGAATCATATATTAAAGAGAAATTAGAAAAAAATAATCTAGTAACAATACCTAATGTTTAGGTCTTCACTAAGACTACATTAGTTTCATAATCTCATCTAGAATTGGATTTGAATTGTTGCTATCAGGACATTCGGAGCATTCCGAATGTTTCCCACAGTTTTTTTGAGCTATTCCCAAATCAAGTAAAGTCGTCTTAAATTTATCAAAAGATGTTATCTCACCATTGAAATCAATTAGAAACTTGCCATACTCTCCAAAAAATAAACGTGAGATTTTTCTAAGTTTGTTGCTGATAACAGATAAGCTATCATCTAAATCTGAAACAATAATGTAAAGCAGACCATCACTTTTCAGAAAATTCACATTGGAATTCTTAAATTTGAGTTGATCTAAAGATCCTTGTTCAAATTCTTCTGAGAAGGATATCAATGCATCAAAAAATCCTGAAAGTAATATAGGATTCCCATGCAGACTATGACAGCTTCCGAAATTCCCACTTAGTAAAGTGGAACCATCTTTAATTATAATCAAATTCTGTATCATTCTACTATAATATCCATTGATTGTTATAAAATAGCTTTCAATAATTTTCTAAGATAACCGAAGCATCTTAAACTAAGTTTATTATAAGAACTTTTCATTAGAAATTTGCTGATACACATACCTTTATTTTTTTAACTAATAAAATGTCAGCTACATATTGAAAAATGAATTATTTCCTAAATAAAATCAATCGAATTAAAAAAATATATCTGAATTGTGATCCATTAGAGGGTTTAATCATGGTAAAAATAGAAAGAAAAGAAGATGAAATTACAAGTAAAAATTCAAAAGACCCTCAAATGAATCAAGAGTCAAACAAATCAGTAATTACAGAAGATATTGGCGTTCTAAAACAAGAATTAATTGAAACTGAAAGGAAAGCATTAGGACTTTTTGAATTAACAAATGATGCCATTTTTTTGATTGATCTTGATGGTAAATATATTGATGTAAACCAGCGAGCAGCAGAAATGCTTGGTTATAATCGACATGATATGATTGGTCAAACAAAAATTAATTACATAGTTGAAGAAGAACATGAAAGCGCAAATGAAAAACTTGAAGATTTATTAGCTGGAAGAATAATTCCAATTTACACTAGAAGATTCAAGAGAAGTGATGGAACAGTTTTCCCAACAGAAATAAATGCAGCTGTTGTTCAAGATGAAGAAGGAAATCCTGCATATATTCAAAGTGCAGTAAGAGATATAAGTGAAAGA
>JAGMDP010000009.1 GCA_023128635.1 Candidatus Heimdallarchaeota archaeon
GTAACAAATAGAGAATCATTCAATAACATTCGCTATTGGCTTGAAGAACTACGAAAAGTTGAGAGTAAGGAACTTGCTTTAGTTATCGTTGGAAATAAAACTGATTTACGTAGTGATCAAGAATCTGCTAGTGTTACACGTGATGAAGGGCAAGAACTTGCTTCAAAACTTTCAGAAGAAATAGGTTTTGATGTTTCTTATGTTGAAACATGTGCTATTACAGGCACTGGTGTTGAGGTAGCTTTCAGAATGCTTGAAGAAAAAACAACAGATCAATTCTTTATCGATGAGAGAAAAATGGAGTAATTTAAACTAAATTATCTCCAAAGCATTTTTTTATTAATTCAAAAATCTTGTTTGCTAATTCCTCAGATCCTCCTGAGTCATCCCAAACACTAGTTGGAGCAAAAATTCCCCATAATTCAAGAGCATCAATTTCCATTTTTTGTTCTAATTTCATAACTGTTTCTTTTAAGTAAGTACCTAAATTTTCACAAGTATCATACTCTGTTAGAGTAGAGAGAGGACCTTTTGCAATCATTTCTTGTGCTGCTTGCTTCAGTAAGTCTATTAATTCCGGTATTTCTTGCTCAGTTTCTCGCATAGACTATTGATTAGATTTTCTATTTTTAAAAATTTTTGACGAAAATTAAGCGAAAATTGCTTCCTTAGTAACAACTTGTGACCTCTTCTTGAGTCTTATTTTCGAGTCTCTAAAAAGTGAATTCGCTTTATATATGATTTAGGAGGTAGTATAATTAAGAACAAAACTCGGAGAAGAATAAAAATGAACAGAACCAAACAAAAAATCCAACAAAAAATAAGAAAAGATTACGAACAAGCAAGAATAAAATTCGCTCTAATCACTGGAGCATAAGTAGCTGGTCAGAAAGACCCAGTCTGCTCTTATAAAGTGACCAAACATAAAGAAATACAAGAACAAAAAAATTGGTGAAAAAAAATGAACAAAAAAGAACAACTCAAGAATCAAATAAAAAGAGATAAAGAATTAGCCAGAATTAAATTCGCGCTTATAACCGGTGCATAATCACCCTGATTCCCTGACAGGTGGGTGGTGATTCAAGAGTCAACTTTTGAACACTTGTATTCTGGCTTTTTTTATGTACCACTAATTTTTATTATGGAATTTTATATCCAATTTTCTCTGTAGCTTCTCTTCGTTCTATCTTTTGCTCCGGAGTCTCTATTTTGTCTACTGCAGTCCCATCGACAACTCCTATTACTGCTTTTCCTAAATCTGTTTCTGCTACTATTACTTCCATTATATTTGCAGAAGCAACAAAAATAGTGCAAACAGCAGGATGATTCTTAACGTGAGGTAGAACATTAATTGGAAATGCTTTTTCCATCATTATTACAAACACATGACTAGCTCCTATAGCTAAAGCATTCTCTGCTGCTAATTTCTCCAGCTCCGGATCATTTGCGGTTACTCGAGTTAGTTTCGGAACGGCTTCATTCATTGCAACTGCACATTTAATTCCTGGCACTGTAGTGAGCATTGTCAT
>JAGMDP010000090.1 GCA_023128635.1 Candidatus Heimdallarchaeota archaeon
CATATATTGGGTTTTGATGCTTCAACATTCAGATTGTATGATCCCGAAACAGGTTTACTTTTTCCTGTAGCACAGGAAGATTTCGTTCAAAATACACCTGACCCCGCGGTTGTTCCACAACCATTAGATAGTCCAAATCATATCTTTGCATTAGCTGCGAGGGAGAAGCGAGCATTAGTTTCCTCCAGATTTGAGGATAGAAAGTTACTCGCTCCTTATCAAGAGAAAATGAAAAAATTAGGTATACATGCCTTCATTACTTGGCCAATTTTGGATGGTAATAATCGACTTTTGGGTGTTTTACAATTAGTATCATATGCTCCTAAGGAAATACCTGAAGAAGACATGATATTCTTTCAAACAATAGCTCGAATGTTTACCGTAGCATTAGAAAGGAAACGAGCAGAAGAAAAATTAAAAGAAAGTGAAGAAAAATACCGCTCATTCGCTCAAAACTTCCAAGGAATTGCTTATCGAACAAAAATAGATTGGACCCCCGTTTTCTTTCATGGGGCTGTGAAAGATATAACTGGTTATAGTGAGGATGAGCTTCTTTTCTGGAATCCAAGATGGGAAACTATCGTGCATCCCAATGATAAGGAATACTTAAGTAAAATGGAAAATGAATTGCGAATAATTCCCGGTCATGTATTTGAGATAGAGTATAGAATAATAAGAAAAGATGGACAAATTCGTTGGGTACATGAAATTAGTCAAAATATTTGTGACGAGAACAGAATTCCTATTTATATTCAAGGAGCAATTAATGATATTTCTGAGAGAAAACGAACTGAAAACATGCAAATTATCCAGCAAGATCTAGGTATATCATTGAGCTCAATAACTAATCTAAAAGAGGCATTGGATTCAGTGCTAAAAGCAACCTGTAGAATTGATGTAATAGAGTGTGGGAGTATCCATCTCGTAGATAAGGATACTGGTTTTCTTAATCCTATTTCAACAAAAGAATTGAGTAAAGATTTTGTAGATAAAATATCATATTTCTCAACAGAATCACCGTTCACTAAAGCAATAATGACTGGTCAGCCCATTTATAGTGACTTTAATGACTTGATAGAAGATATAGAGGAAAATATAGTAAAAAATGAAAAACTTCATGCCTTAGCAAATATCCCAATTTATTCTGAAGATAAAATTGTTGCAATATTAACCTTAGGTTCTCGAACTTCTGATACAATTCCAATTAATACTCGAAAAACTTTGGAAATAATATCTTCAATTATTGGGGGAGCTATTGCTAGGATTAGAGCTGAATTTGCTCTGAGAGAAAGCGATGAGAAATATAGAACTTTCGTTCAAAACTTTCAAGGAATTGCATATCGATTAAACCATCAAAACGAACTTGTATTCTTTGCAGGAGCTGTTGAAGAAATAACAGGTTATATGTCAGAAGAATTAGTTGATGGAAAATCAAGTCGTGATGAAATTATTCATCCTTATGATTTGGAAGAAATAAACAATAAGCTAAAAGAATCAACAAACTCTCCATCGAATATTGGAAAACATGAATATCGAATTATTACAAAAGATGGGAAAATACGTTGGGTACAAGATATTTGGCAACCATTAAAGGATGAGGTAGGAACAGTTGTTGGGTTCCTCGGATCAATGCACAATATAACGGATAGAAAACTGGCTCAGAATGAGATTCAAAAACTATATCAGGATTTGGAACGAAGAGTTGAGGAACGAACAGAACAGCTAACTGCAACTAATAAAGAATTATCAGCATTCTCATATTCAGTTTCACATGATTTGCGAACCCCAATACGACACATTGGGGGATTTGCCACTCTTTTAGAGAAACGTATAACTTCCATAGAAGGCGTGGATAAAAAAATAATCAGCTATACACAAAAAATCATAGATTCAGTAGAGGAAATGAACAAACTCATAGATGGACTACTAACATTCTCAAGAATGAGTAGAGTTGAAATGGTGAAAATAAGAATAAACTTCACTGAATTAGTTCAAGATGTCTTAAACGATTTCCAAGTAGAATTAGGAAATAGAAAAATAGATGTTTCAGTGAGCTTCTTGCCTGATGTATTAGGTGATCCTTCCTTATTGCGATTAGTTTTGGTAAATCTAGTAGCTAATGCTTTGAAATTCACAAAGAAAAAAGATATTGCAGAAATAGAAATCGGAACAATGCCATCAAAAGACCCAGATAAAACAACAGTCTTCATACGCGATAATGGTGTTGGTTTTGATATGAAATACTATGATAGATTATTTGGAGTCTTCCAGAGACTGCACAAAAATGAGGATTTTGAAGGAACTGGTATTGGGTTAGCAACAGTTCAAAGAGTCATTAGAAGAATGGGTGGAACAATTTGGGCTGAGAGCGAAATTAACAAAGGGGCTACTTTTTATATCTCAATACTTAAAGCATCTGAAGATGAGGAAGAGAAACAAGAAGAACTGTAATAATTTTATAATTGATATTTCCACAGTGGAATCGATTTTGAGAACGCATTGTTCTCATCATTTTTCTCGATGTTATCAAACAATTCCAACAGTGAATCTTTTACCAGATATAGATTTCTTGTTGATGTCGGATAACTTAAGGCAAAATTCAGTAGTGGAAAGTATTTTTCTTCTAATTCTTGTACTGCATTTATCAACATGGGATATAATCCATTTGGAATAGGTAGCTCTTTTACCCAAGCAATTGCTACTGGAGCAGTTGGTTCTGAACCTTCAGCTATGAAATATGTCGCTATTGCGATTTGATTAATCGCTTCTTGACAATGCTCAAATACTGCGTTATGGTTTAGAGTCCTTCTAGATCTCATTCCAGCTTCATGTTTTTTGAGCACTGCTTCCACTAGTTGGGTAATTCTATTTGGGTCATTTATCATTTTACTAACCTTTCATCAATGTAACTTGTGAATTTCTTTTTTAAATACTATTCGAAATTATTCGTCTATCCAACTTGCAATGTAGTAGAGATTTCCACTTGATGTATCAATATTTGGATTCTTTTTCACTAATTTTCCTTTTAGTTTTTCTTCCATTGCAGTTAACACAAAATGACTTAATGCTATTCCCATATCCATTTGCTTCATTGGTGGTAACTCATCATTAGATTGTTTACGACTCAAACAAAGATAAAAATGATAGGTATCTGTTTTTTTCTCTTTGACGATTCTCCAAGGTTCTTTATTCGCTGCAGAAGGTCCGATACGCACCATTTCTAAAGCTGTTGTATATTTCCCTGCAACATTTTCAGTTAATGGTGAGGAAAAATCTCCAAGGTAAAATAATTCTGACCATGGTTTTCGTTTTCTTGATCCTATGCTCCAAGATATGATTTTTTCATATGCTTTTGGTTTTTCAAGGGAATATCCAACAGGTGTTGTTGCTGCAATGTATTCGTTCTCTTTTATTTCAGAACACTTCTCAAATTGACTATATCGAAATGATCCCCCTAACCAGACAGTACCTAAACCCAGCTCTGTCATCTTCAAAATGATATTTTCAAAACTAAAGCCAAAATCCACAATATTTTTCTCTTCTTTGTTTAGTATCCCTATTATAAAATAACGAGCTCCTCGAACAAATCCATAAGTTCCAAGTCTACGTTTTTCCGAAGAATCATCGTTTCCACAAGTAATTAATTCAAAACGACTTTTACCACCAAAAGGACCTGTAAATTCTTTTTTCAGAATTTGGTTTATCTTCTGTAATTTTTTGGATTCAATATCAAGATCCTTATAAGCTCGCTTTGAAGTACGTTGATTAATTGTTTCAATTATGGAGTTCTCAAATTTCATAGTCATACAACTACAGTATAAAGAAAAAAAAGTAATGGTTAAGAAAATTACCATTACAATCAATTAGTAATCGTCTTTAGCTACTTCTTCGATGTAGTCAATTTGTTTGAAGAGCTTTCTTCTTTTCTTATCCTTTTTCTCTTCATCCATCAAGATACCTTCTTGTTCAGGTCCTGGTGTAATAACTGGTTTGGGTAGTTGTGATGGGAAGAATATTGATCTTAGACCACCAATAAAAGCAATAGGAAAATATACAAAACCAACATAATAAGCGATATAGAAGTCCATGTCAGGATAATACGTAAGTCGATAAAAACTTCTAAACATGAGAATGCTTGCTAACCCAATAATTGCAGATATTGAGAATACAATCCCTGCAATGCGTTGTAGAGTATTGCTTCGCCATTTATTTTTTCCAAGGAAAAATGCAGAACAAAAAAGAAAGACTGCACTAATGACTATAAAGATGAAAATCACAATAGAATAATTTGGCAAAGTCCGAAATGTTCCACCATCAGCATAAATAGATTCTGGATCCAGACGATTATATTGCTGCCATGCTCCAAAAATCCAAATATTTTCAATCATAGATTCAGTGCCAGCAGTAAAAGTTCTCCAAGAACAAGGAATGCCAAAAATCATAGCATTACCTAAGAGAACAATACAAAAAAGTATAATTAATGTCCATCTATCTCTATATTTCTCAGTCGATACTGTCATTAAATAATCCCTTTATTAAAAAATAGTTTAACATGAATATAAAGTTAATTAAATAAAAATTATTAATGGGAGTTTTGAGCTGGGTAACTCAAAACCACATTAATCTGAGTGATGACACTCAGGGAGATAAGTCTATGTTAGCTATTTGATATGCGACCATCGCGAAGTTGCAACAAGAGATCAGTTCTTTCCCAAACCATTGGATCATGAGAAACAATAACCACAGTTACTCCAGTCTTTTCGCTGAGGTTTCTTAGTAGTTGAATGATTTCATTCCCTATCTTAGTATCTAAGTTTCCAGTTGGTTCATCAGCAAAGATGATGGTAGGATTATTGATAAGAGCGCGAGCAATGGCTACTCTTTGTTTTTCACCACCGCTTAATTCCTTAGGTTTATGACTAGCTCTATTCTCTAAGCCAACTTGCTCAAGGATATTCATTGCTCGTTCACGATCAGCTTTCTTGATACCCTCAGGAATTAAAGGTAAGAGAACATTATCTAAAGCAGACAAAGTAGGAATTAACAAGAAATCTTGAAAGATAAATCCAATTTTGTTTTTACGAATATCCGATAATTCATTCTCAGAGAGTTTTGTAATGTCTACGCCATCAATAATTGCTCTACCAGATGTAGCCGAATCCATGCAACCTAGAATATTTATAAGAGAGCTCTTACCAGACCCGCTTGGTCCAGCAATTGCAATTACTTTTCCTTTTTCAATGCCAAAGGTAACGTTATCTAATGCTGTAACCATTGAAGGCAAATCTGGGTTGTAAATTTTATAAAGATTATAGGCTTTAATGATATAATTATTCGATTTATCTAATTCGCCGTTTTCGAGGTGTTGTATTTGATCTACCATTTCTTTATTCCTCCTAAGTTGCTCTTAGAACCTCCATCGGTTTAATTCTTGCAGCTCTAATGCCGGGGATTAACCCTCCAGCAAGTCCTAGACCTAAACCATACGCAAGTACTTGGAGTACAATTTGCCAGGTTATTGTAACAAATGTTTGACCTGCGCCCAATTGAACGAAAAAGATCAATCCACCGCCGAGAGCAAAACCTACAAGTGCTCCAATTAATCCAATTGTAATTGATTCTAAAATTATGTCTAAGAAAATTGATCTATTTTTCCAGCCTGTGGCTTTCATTATAGCAAATTCTTTCATTCTTTCGCTTACTCCCATGAGTTGAGCGACAACTATTGCCATACCACCGGCAACAATTACAATTATTATAAGGATGGTTTGGAATATCTCAAAATTTGCCATAATTTCACCCATGCTTTCGATTTCAGCTCCAAGACCAGTAACAGATAATTTTGGTTCAAGTTCTTCTAGCTCAGCGATATAAATTTCCGTTTCTTCAACACTTACACTATCAAAACGAATTCTGGCTCTATTATATCCTTCTTGTTCAAAGGGAAGACTAAGGGTGTTTATTTGTAAACTAGTATTGACGGACATAACGAAACCCGGATCAAGAATTCGGGTCATTTCTTCTCCTGCATCATAAACTCCTACAATTGTAACTGCAACAGTATAAGTATAATTAATTGGTAAATCAAATGATTCGTCTAAAGTGAAGACTGAGGAACCACCTTCAAGAATGTAATCAGCAATAATTACTTCAAAATCATTCGCAAAAATCTGCCCAGCAGTAATTTTGGTTGTTGGGCCTTCAAAAGTAGCATCTTCATCTGGATTCACTCCTATAGCTCCCAGAGCAAATGCACTCATATCCATGCCTGGTCCCATCATCCCCCCTTCTATAGTTACATTATCTGCAAACTGCCGGAAATTATTAACTACAACTTCAGGACTGAGAGCTAGTATTTTATCACTCGAATCAATTGTTCGAATAATATCTGAGATATTTTTCGGAAGTTGAGAAAGTGTTAGTTGTGTATCAAATTCTTGAACTTCTACATCACCAACTGTTTCTGCAACTGCATCTCCTAGTAAACTGTCGAAACCAGCAGAAGCTGATGAAAGAGTTACCATTAATGCTATCCCAATTGCAATCCCTACTATAGATAGCGCTGCAACGAGTTTCTTTCTAAATGCATTCTTCAAAGCAAAACGTATTGTCTGAAATACCAATTTTTTATCACCATGTTATTCTACTATGAAATATTTCTGTTTATAATTCGTTTATTTTTTGTTGACACTAGTATAAACAAAACGGAATCTTTATATAAACATTTGCAAACATAATAAAATTGAGTAAGAATGCCTGAGGAATTAACCAAATTAAAAAAGGATCAAAGAAAAGAATCAATTTTAGATACAGCATTAAAAGTAATGTCAGAAAAGGGGATAGAAGCGACGACAATGCGAGAAATTGCTAAAGTTGAGGGCATTTCAGAAACACTTCTGTACCGGTGTTTCAAGAATAAACAAGAAATCTTCATAGCAATAATCCAGTCAAGAGCTGAAAGAACTTTTCAGGGGTTGGAAGAACTAACTGAAACTATCAAAGGTATGATTCCTGATCCGGAGGTTACATTACCGTTGATTTGGAAATTAGGAAAAAACAAACTTCTGGAAAATAGAGATGTTATTTCCTTATTTATGAAAGAACGAGAAAATATGAGGGAGCAGTTTAAGGGTAAGCGATCTTTAATGGATAGACCTCCTGACGGATTCAAGTTTTTTGAGAGATTTCAAAAACTACAATTCAATTCCACTTTAACTGATTATTTTAAACGATGCAAAGGTAAAGGAAATCTTAGAAATGATATTGAACCGAAAATCGTGGCAAGAATGTTTATTGGGTTAATGATTCCGCCTACAATACCTCCCTTTTTCAGATTTAAAGATCCAATGAATGGGTTTGATGAAGATGCTCTCGACGAATTTATTGAAGCTCAAATTAAGATTTTCTTGCAAGGGATTTTGCCAGTTAAAAAGAAATGAATATTATTTTCAAGAAATCCATTTGAAATTTTCCTATAAAGAATGGTTTAATAATTAGATGTTAGATTAAGTTGTTTGTGTACGTAGAAAAACGTAAATATTGAAAGGAAGGAATGAGTTTTGAGCGAAGAAACAAAGCAATTACTTCTCAGGTTAAAGAAAGAGAAGAAAGTCAATAAACAAATAGAAATAATTCAGAAATTGAAGGAACACAATCAAGAAGAAATGGTAAATCATGTTTTGTTAGTTCATCTCGATCGGAAAGATCATGATACACTAAGAATGGAAATTCTAAGTGCTATTAATAGTAATGATGATGTTATCGTAAAACCTTTTGCTCAAATTCTAAATGATAAATATGAACCTCTTTCTGTAAAAGAAAAAGTAGTTCAGCTATTAGGAGAAAATAGGGGGAAGAAAGCACTAGGAGTTTTATTATCTGCTGTTAAAAAATTCAAGGATGCAAAATTAGTAGATAATATTTCTTATGCTCTTACATTTTTTGAAGATGATCGAGTCATTAAACCCCTAGTTAAAGCCCTGCGACATGATGAATTGCGTTTACAGGCTCTAACTGGTTTAGCTAGAAATGAAACATTGTTGCTTGGTTCAATGGCTCTAATAAAAGAATTAACATTATTAGAAATCACAAAGAGCTTTGAAAAACTTCACTATGAACAAATAATGGATACAATTTTTGATGAATTTGGATACAATGACAAAGACGAGCTAATTGCTGCTATCAAAAACAAATCCATTAAAAACAAGATCAATGACTATAGGAAGAAACAAGCAGATATACAAAAGACCCTGAAGAAAGTGAAGAGATAACCTCTCATTATTTTTTCTTTTTTTATTTTTGCAGTTAACTCTAATTTTATATATTTGAACGTTCAAAATATATTTAACGTTTAAATGACGCGAACAACTATGGTCAAAAATCCATGTTTACCCCTTCCACAATTGATTGGTAGCCTTTATTTGTTGACCTGGAAAGTTGAGCCAGTCTTTTAATTCGTTTAACTTTGTTCAAATCTTAGTAATTGTCAGTCCAGTATGCCCCAATACTGGATTGGCATTTCACTATCTTCTTATGGTTCTTAGAGTTCTTCTGTGGATAACATGAGATCCGCTATATTTGATGGGGTAAAGAAACCGTCAAAATCTCCAAATCTTTGAATATACTCGATGATGTGGTTTGATGTTTCAGTTGGTTTTGTGAAGATTTGTTTTATTCCATCTTCTTCACTTCCAAAGAAGTTTTCTGAAGTAAACTTTATTCCTCGGGACTTTTGTATCTCAATTACTTTCTCAATATTAGTCACTTCATAGGCAAAATGATGAATTCTACTACCATATTTTTGACAATATTTCTCAACAATGGAGTCATCAGATAACCCTTCACTGATGACAATAACTGGAAAAGTTTCATGTAATTTCAAAGCAACGGTTGTAGCATTTGAGGATATGACTTTAAAGGTCTTGTAATGACGAACAGGAACATAATTAGTTAATTCAGTCATCAGCTTCTCTCGTTCCCCTCTTTTAACACGATAAGCAATATGGTCTAGTTTGACAATGTATTGATCAATTCCTGAATCCTTTCGATTCTTCTCTACTTTCTTAAATTCTTCAAGCATCTTTTTTTCTCCTAGAATTATTGATAACTAACTAAGAATTCTTTGCCTTCAATTTAAATCAATCGTTAAAAAAAGTAAAGTAGAAAAAAGTTGCTTCTTTGATAATTTTGCCATGAAATAACAACACTCAAAAATCAAGTTATTCTAATCATTTCAGAAAACTAAGGAGAAAGATGATTTGGATATAACAAAAGAAATACAAGCTTTTCTTTTAGAGGAAGGAAAGAATCGATTTCTAAAATACATAAAAATTGATACAACATCAAACGAAGGAACAGGAACTTTTCCTTCAACTGAAAAGCAATTTGATCTTGGAAAAATTCTAGTTAGCGAATTAAAAGAATTAGGATTTGAAAATGTAATACTAGATGAATATTGCTTTGTTTATGGTGATCTTCCCGCAAGTAAAGGATATGAGAAATCTCAACCGATTGGATTATTAGCTCATATGGATACCTCTCCTGCTGAGAGTGGTGCAAATATTGAACCCGTTATTCATAAGAAATATGATGGTAAACCAATAACCTATCCGAAAAATCCAGATATTACATTAACTCTAGAAGACTCTCCATTACTTGAGAAATTCATAGGAATGGACATCATTACTTCTTCCGGTGATACATTGCTTGGAGCGGATGACAAATCTGGTATTGCAGGAATAATGGCTGCAGCTGCTGCTTGGCATAAGTATCCAGAATTAAAACATGGTCCTATCACCGTATGTTTTACACCTGACGAGGAGATTGGTCACGGTACAACAAAAATCGATATGGATCGATTACCCAAATTTTGCTATACTTTTGATGGTGGTGAGATGGGAGAATTGGAGATTGAATGTTTTGATGCATGGAAAGCTACCATTACTTTCAAAGGAATAAGTACGCATCCTGGTTACGCGAAAAATATCATGGTGAATGCTATAGAAATCGCTTCGAGATTTGTAGCACAGATTCCAGAAGCAGAAACACCTCAGCATACTGAGAAGAGAGAAGGATTTTATCATCTATACAAAATGGAGGGGGACTGTGTAAAAGCGAAAACAGTATTCATTCTGAGAGATTTCAAAAAGGAAAACAACGAAAAAAGAATGAAGAATCTTGAGAAACTCAAAGTTTCATTCGAAGAAAAGTATCCCGGCTTAAAGATTCAACTAGATTTCCAACATTCATATGAAAATATGCTAGTCTATCTAGAAGAACACCCTGAAGTAATCCAGAAAGCTGCAGAGGCAATTAAGATGGCAGACATAGAACTCCATCAAACACTTATTCGAGGTGGGACTGATGGAGCGAGATTGAGTGCTCGAGGAATACCTACACCAAATCTTTTTGCTGGCGGAGTTCTTTTCCATTCATTAAAGGAATACATTCCTATCCCAGCTTTACAAAAATCTGCTGAAGTCATACTCTATCTCGCAAAAATTTGGATGGGATAATATCCCCTCTCTATTTTTCTTTCCTCGGTGATGTTGATAGTAACAAATACAGAGTTATTCATTGTATTATCATTTATTGGTGGAAGCATTGTAGTTTATAAGAAAAGAAAACTGATGATTAATGAAGAATGGATTCGTCCTTAATCATCTTATTTTTTTATAATTATCTCGAGTGAATTCTTTAGTTTTCAAGTATTTATTGATGTCTTTTTCTTCTACATCATTAATCGATATTTTCACATGATTTCTGGAAAGTTGTAATTCATAGATTTTTTTGTCTTTTTTGAGTTTAGCTATGCATCGAAATCTTATACTAATGTTGTCTGTTAAATTTGGTATGTCGAAAACACTAATGAATCGTCGACATTTGTCCTTAAATGCTATGGATGGATCAAGGTCATCTATGTTATCATCATCAAATATGAAATCTATACAAATGCACTTACCGCTCATATCTAATTCACATTTGCAGAATTGATTTACAAATGTACGATATTGATTTGCTCGAGAGATTCTTGAAAATTCCTCTATTTCATCAATGAGAATAAGTTGGGCGGAGTAATTATCAAAATCCGTAATTTGATATCCTGAACTTGTATGGTCAGCCATCGCTTTTAGAATCTTCATTTTACCATAAATAGTCGCGAAATCTAGATCTTCCAATGGTAAATCATTAGGATTACTATAAGTAATTTGGATATTTGAAAATGAATTCAACAATTTCATTAATAAATAGGAGCTCATTATTCCGTGTTTATACTCTTCAAAATCATTTGCATATCTCAGAACTTGAGACATTGACCTGTCGATTTTTCCTTTCCCGAAAAAGATTTTTCTTAGTAAATATTTTTCTTTCTCAGGAATTCCATCTAAAGAATCCTTGAGTTCCTGGATTATTTGTGAATCAGGTTCAATTTCTTGTTCTATCATAGAAGAAATCTGACCAATTCGATTATAATATGTAGCAATTAATTGCTGTTCATCGAATTCTAGACCACTGCTATCAACGGTCATACCAATGTCATCTGAAATTAATTGTAAGAAGTTTTCTAAGAAAAATTGTTGGATATTTTCATACTCAAAAGCAAATTTACTAAATTCTGATATTGCGAAAAATGGAAGAAGTTTACCAATTTCAGTATTGATCTTATCTATTTTCTTTAGAGGATAACCCAAATCGTGGGCAAGTGCAATAACACATCGAATCGAATCATCTAATTCGAGAATACCAATTATATTATCTAATTGTCTAATGAAATTACCAAAAATATTTGGTTGTTCTAGAGATAAAAGAACCTCTCTAAATTTTGAGGTATTTTTTATTTCTCTTTCTTTATTAATAAATAAAGAGGAAAATTCAGGATTGTGAAAAACGTATTCTCCCAAGAAATAAACCCATAAACAATGTAAAGTATGATCTCTATAAAATGAATCTGAAGCAAATATTAATTCCTCAAATTCCACAAATTGATTGAAATATTTAAACAACTTATCAAAACCATGCTTATCAGGGTCTATGTATGTCATTGCAGCTTCAAATAAGGCTTTCCAAAGATCCTTCGCTGTTTTTATTTTATCATGAATATCGGATTCTTTTTGTAATTTTTTGATATCCTTGATTATAATTTTTTTTAGTTCCTTCTGTTTAATTAGGAATTGAACACGATCTTCCTTAACTAAATTTAAGTAAAATTCCATGACTGTGTTTTCAGTTATTACTGGCATCACTTTTCCCCCGGAAAATTTCATCCTGTAAGGTGTTTATTACATATATCTGTTAATGTCTAATTTCATTAGCTTATAATATATTTTTTCCAGAAATCATTTTTATTAATAGCTAAAATCAAAAAATTTATACTTAAATGTTGGAAATAAGCCAATGACTAAGAAAGAAAAATTGAATATTATTAACATCCTTTTGTAACATTGTAAAAGATAAAAGAATAAGTGAAAACATAAAAACCGAGGTAAAGTTTCGCCAATCACAAATGCTCTTTCAAAACGTTTAATTATTACAACCACTATTCGTTTTAAAGGAAATACTCCGATTTTAATTAAAAATATTTAACAGATTAAATTGCTTGGAGCGTATAATTAATCATGAGTAAAAAGAAGAAAACTACAAAAAAGAAAGTAGACACAAAAGAGAAGAAAAAACCTGCAAGTAAGAAAACTGCTGCTAAAAAAGCAGCCCCAAGCAAAAAGAAAGCTACTTCAAAACCAAAAACTCTAAAGAAAGAAAAATTAGCAGAAGGCGTAGACGATTCTCTGTTATTAGACGGAATTTCATATATTGAACAAAGTAAATTAGAATCTGCGTTAGAGTGCTTTGGCGATTTCTCTAAGCAATATCCAAAAAGTCACTTTGGTTGGTACTATCTTGGTTATACTAAAATGCTTCAAAGTAAGAAAAAGGATGCTATAAAGAATTTCAAGAAAGCAACTAAAATAAATAAGGAATTCCTTCCAAGTATCTATTATGAAGGCTTATTAGAATTTGAGCAAAACGACTTCAACAAAGCACTGCAAATATTTGATGGAATAATGTTGAATTTCAACACTGATGTTATAAAAGAGAGTAATTTCAATATCCCTTATTTTGTCGCCATTTGTCATCACTATCTAGGAAATTTGCAAAGAGCCGAAGAATATTTCCTATTCGCATTTAATCTCTCGCCTGATGATCCAGTTGTGCTTTACTATAAAGGATTCAATGAATTGGCTCTGAGAAATTACGATTTTGCCATGGATACGTTCAAAAATTTATTACATGTGGATGTAAACAATCAGAATTTCTGGGACCTTGTGAAAGGTTATAGTTATTATTATCATAAACATGAAGATAAGAAGCAAGAGGAATCTGAGGAATAAGAAAATCATTCACAATAACCTCTTTCCCTCTTTAAAATATCGAGTGTAAGAATCGGGTGATTGGATGACAATAGATTTAGAGGAACTAAACACTCGAATAAATAGAGCAACAAGTAAACTTGTTTTTGTCACAGGAGAGGAGGGAACAGAATACCAAAAAATCTCCTATCGAAGATTAGCGAAAAAAGAAAATTATTCCTATATTCTATTCAAAGAATTGTTGACTGCTTTAACGACTATTGATGGTAAAATGGCCCAATTCCCCTCAATAAAAGATCAATTAATAGCTTTAACATCCGGATTTATAATAGAAGAAAAATCTATGGGAGTTATCATTGACAAATTCGATTTTGATATAATTAAAGAGGTACATTTGCAATTAAGAATCTATCATGAATTCAAGAGTTATCTGAAAGATCCAACTGCAAAAGGAAAACTTGTCTTAATTAATTATGGAAAACCTTTGAGAGATATGTTTGAATTTGAGTTTGTTAGAAAATGCTCAATAATTAGAATCTAGAACAGGAAAATAAATTTCTATTTGGAGTATTACAAATGGCTGAAAATGAAAACACTACTACAGATAGTACATCAGATGAAAAACTGATTCTGAAGCTATTAAATGGAGTTTCTAATAAATATCATAATCAAATAAAATTACGATTAGAAGCGAAGAAGAAACAAAAATATAAAAAACAGAAGCTACGTGAGAAATTCCTTGGTAAGCAAAAAGATCGAAAAATCGCTCGAAGACAACAGATAAGGTTACTATTATTTCCTGCAATGTTATCCCAAGCAATATTTCAAGGCATACCTCTTAGAGAACCGAAAAGAAAGGAGAAAAGTAGAGAAGAATTTACACCCTTGCTTTTCGAGGTTGAGAATAAATTCCTAATAAAAAAAGATCTTATCATAAACCAACAATATGTTGAATTTAGTTTAGATATTCTAGAGTATGTTCCAGATAAAATATATCTCCAAAGGATTGATACAGATAATAGTAAAATGCTTGTAAAAATGTATGTAGATTGGGGGTATTTAGATGAGAATCTTTTACATTTATTCCTTAATTCAAAAAAAGAGGATATTGCAATTTGTCAAATCGTAGTTCTAGATGAAGCAAGGAACTTGGTAGGAGTTTACCCACTAAAACATATCTCAAAATTGATTAGAGACCGTAGAGAATCCGCAAATTCATTATTTATCGGTCAAATGAATAATTTAAAACCAAATACAATATACAAATACCGAATTGAATGTTATCGAAAAGCAGACAAGAAATTATTTGCTGGAACAAAATTCATTACTTTTAGAACCTCATTTAATCTTTCTCAGAAAAATAAACCATTGTTCTTGACCGTAAGCTCTGATTTACATGCTGGGCGAAAAGGTGGATTTATGCGAGGAAAAGTTCAAAGAAAAGTGATAAAAGGAAATAATGATCTGGCAAGAGTTTTCTCAAGTATCGCTGCTACTGAAAGACATGTCACTTTTGATGAGGGGTACTCATTATCGATAGCAACTGGTGATTTAACGGAAAATGCCTCGTATAGCGAATATTGGGCTGATCTGTTCAAAAGATGTTCTGTTTTATGGAATCATGTACCACTACTAACGAGTATAGGTAATCATGATTATTATTGCGGAGGAAAGAGAAAAGGACAAGTGTTGGGTGGTTCAGAAGAGGATTGTCGGTTTTGGCACAAATATATTACAAATCCTGTATCAAAAAACGGTTGTTTGCCTGGACACTGGTACTCTATAGATCAAGGGAATGTTCATGCAGTTTTTCTTGATAGTAATGGTTTAGGCTGGGGAAAATATGAGCTAGAATGTAATTCAGAACAATGGCATTGGTTGCTAAATGATCTTAGGCAATGGCGAGAAAGAGTAAATAAAGGTGAGAATGTTCCGCAATTCTGTTTTGTATTCATGCATTCCGCAATAATGAGTTTGGGATTCTGGGGTAGAGGATTCAGCTGGGGCAATGATGAGAAAGTACAATCGTTTTTAACTCCACTTTTCAGAAAATATGGCGTTGATATGGTCTTCTGTGGTCATGATCATATCTACCAAAGATCAAATTGGCTGGGAACAACTTATCTCCAGAATGGAAGATATGGTGGGTCTACTAGACCATACTTTTTCTGGAGAAAGCGAAAAATTGTTTATGATCTTGAAAGGGTCAGTGAGAATTGGAATACAAGAATTTATACAACTGTGTATGTTCCTCCAAATCTACAACAAATTTCTCCTGTTGAAGAAAATGAGTTTGAGAAATTCAAAATGAAGGTAAAAGATGAGTTAATGACTCAACCACTTGCAAGCAACTTCTTCTTTGGATTAAGAAGAATCAATCAGAAAATCGGAAAATTATTTGATAAAAATAAATCAAAGAAAGAAGAACTCATTGATAAAATCATTTTAACTAAGTTAGATGACCATGTTTGGTTAAGATCATATGCAGTAGAAGACGATTATAATATAAATTTTCAAGAAATTTTTGATATGAAATTCATAAAGTCAAAAATACCTTGTGAATATACTGAGGATAATTATGAGATAGTTTGCCCTGAAGAATTAGTAGATTAATTGTAATTCCCAAATCACTTGATTTCTTAATTCTCTTTGTAAGAGGAAAATTTAAAGGAAGTAAAAAGAACTATCTTTGCAAACAATCAGATTTTTAGGGTGTATATATTGACCGATATTAAGAAGAAATTACTAATATCAGAGGACAAGCTTAAAGCTATCAATGATTTTTTTGTGAAAGAAAACAATCCTGTGATAGATGATCTACTTGCTGTCGTGGAAAAATACGGTGGCGTAGATGAAATAAATAAGAAAGCTGTTGAAGCTGGCAATCTTGATAATATTTTAGCAAGATTAGAAAAGAAGAACCCGGAGTATGTGAAGGATCTCAATTGGCTAGTTGAACAACGTGATAAAGACGCATTCATCAGTATTGCTGATTATCGAAAGAAAATCCTTGGGGCAGAAGTTGATAAGGTCAAATTCGATGAATCCTTGGCTGTTACACTTGAAATAAGTGCTTGTCAGTATTTCCCATTCTTTATTGCAGAAGCAAAACGAGCAATTGAAAAACAGGATTTGATGCCTGGTAGATTCATAAGAGTCAGGAAAATGAAAGAGCAAGAGGAAGATGGGGATTTACTTGCAATGACTGCTGCAATGCAGTTAATTGATGCTTCTTTTGTAGAAACACTTGATACAAAAGGCACTTCACCTGGACCAGATGGTGCTCCTGTGAATGTTCATCTTGGTGGACCTGCAACAATTACAGGTTATTTTGGCGGAATCGGTCAACCAAATGATTTCGCTCTTAAGTGGATTGATGAATTTCTTTACTATTACACAGAATATGGTGTTAAGCAAGTTCTCAACATTAATCCTGGAACAGTAATTCTTGGTTACATGCTCCACAAATTAGGAGTGGATATGGAATTTAAAATCTCCGTATTTATGGGGAACGATAATCCATATGCTTGTTTATGGACGTTAATGACTGCAAAACTACTAAGTCGAGATGATGGTAGTACTCCTCTAATTGGTTTCAATCTTTCAAATTCAGTAAACAACAAAACTATGGAAGTTACTGCTGATTTTAGAAAAGATTGGGGTTTTGAGGACATTGTTAGATTTGAACATCACATTACTGAAACATGGAAGAGCATTGTTAGGCAGCCTTATGATCGAACTGATGAACTTGTTGAATTAGCCAAGACAATAAAGAACATTAGCGCAAAACACGAGGGCGGAAAACAAGCTGTTGAAGAGACTCGAGAGTATCAATCAGATATTCTAGATTACTTCCGAGAGAAAAGTGAAGTAATTAAAACTGGTGATATGGATAATATGAAAACCAATTTTTTGGACAAACATGATGCTTTGAACTTTACAGCAGATGCCTTGACAAAGAATGGTCTGTCAGTTATTCCAGCAAGGAAATTACACAAATAGGAGTTGAAATTTTTATGGCTAAAAAATTCAGACCTGGAGGAGTGAGTCCAGCACTCGTTACTCCTTTTACAAAGAAAGATGAAGTAGATGAGGAAGCTTATCGCAAATTAATCAGATTTGTTATCGATGATTTAGGTGTTACAGGAATAGTTCCTGCTGGATCCACTGGTGAATTTTCATCATTATTCTGGGATGAACAAAAGAAAATTATTGAAATCGCAGTTGATGAGGCTAATGGCAAAGTTGATGTCATGGCCGGAACTGGAACAAGTGGTACAAAGCGAACGATAGCAATGACTAAGCATGCAATGGATGTTGGTGCAGATGCAGGTTTAATAGTAACTCCATACTACATGAAACCAACACAAAGAGGATTGTATAAGCATTATTCAGAAATCGCAAATAAAGTTGATTTCCCAATTATGCTATACCAACTTCCAGCACTTACTGATGTTGTTCTTCCAAGAATGGTAGTAGAAGACTTGGCAGTAGAACATGAGAATATCGTCGGAATGAAATGTTCTTGGGGAAATATGGCTTATTTAATGGAAATACTCGAGAGAGTAAAACCTGTAGCTCCTGAATTCAAGATTCTTTGTGGTTGGGATGAAATCGTTTTTCCAGCACTTGCTGCTGGTGTTGATGGCTGTATCTTAGCTTCTGCTAATTTTATTGGAGATTATTGGGTGAAAATCAAAAAATTAGTCGAAGCAGGAAAATTAGATGAAGCACGTAAAACAGAGATGGAAATCCACAAGATAACTCGAATTATTGTGAAAACTGGTGGTGCAGGAACTAAAGAAGCACTCAATATGATGGGAGTAAAGGTTCGAAAACCAAGATTACCTTTAGAAATTGGTGGAAGTATTAGTCACGAGTTACGATCTGAATTAAGACTTGAACTAGAAAGATTGGGCAAGATCAAAGTAGAACCAATTATTGCTTTACCAGAAGATCCTAAGAAAATCGAGGAAAGATTTGGACAAATTGATGTTACTGCTGAGACAATTCTACAAAAGAAATTACTTGTTGGTGAAGGATTCTTTGGTGGCGATCGACCAGAAATGGCTCATGTTGATCTTTTAATTGGTCCAAAAGATGGACCAGTTGGTGCAGCATTTGCTAGAGCACTCGCACTTGTAAAAGATGATCCCTCAAAAGTAGAAGGACATGAACCGCTTTTAGCATTACACGATACAAATGAAGCAGTGAAACCAGATACACTCCTTGTTCCGAAAGTCTTTATTAGAAACTTAAGACAAGCAACAATGGTTTTTGGTCCAGTGCAAGCTGGTGTAGCTAAAGCAGTTACTACCTGTGTTCAGGATGGTTTCATTCCTGAAAAATATGTCAATGATCTAGTAATAATTGCCTCAGTTTTTGTCCATCCTACAGCTGTCTCTAGGAATAGAGTCTACGTGAATAATCGAAAAGCAACAGTAATGGCAATTAGAAATGCCATAGAAAATAGACCAGATCTCGATTATTTATTTGAGACCCCCACAAGACATCCATT
>JAGMDP010000091.1 GCA_023128635.1 Candidatus Heimdallarchaeota archaeon
TCGCAAGGACATTAAATGTACTCCTAAGATAATCACGCTTGTGATTATATTCAATTTTCTCTGTAAAATTAAAATTGTCTCTTTGGTGAAGATCCAAATAATTTATGATAATCTGTGTATCATCTCTTATCGTGACATCAAAATTTATTCTTTTATCTAGTGCTGCTGAAATAACTTCTAAACCCAAATAATCGCTATGTTCACCAAATAAAAAAACTCTCCCAGGTGCGCTTACATTGAAGTCTATTTCACTTTCCATATGTTTTTTCTGGTTTTTGTTTTGAAATACTTTTCTGTAATCAATTAGGACTCTTTGCTTCTTCTCTCACGTAATTTCTTAATACCAATCGTTGTTGCTTCAACTACAACAAAACCAATTACTAAGTATGAAATTGCTATGCCAAAAGCTTGCCAATCTACATAACCACCAGATAGTTCAGTAGGAAGGAAGTGTTTACCCAAAGAGATTATTGGTTTCATTATTTTGTATCTGGCACTTGGAGCAGCTACTGATTGATCTTCTTGTCCAACAGGATCATATAGAATAGTAGTATTTCTTGTTAATAATTGCTCCATAATTCCTTCAGCTGTAAAGTTTTGAGTTTTTAGCAAAGTCCAACCCCATACATTCATTGGATGATGCATATCAGTTCCGGTTATTTCTCCAAAACCACCAGTATCATTACACCAAGATTCAGAATCTGTATCATATACCCATTCACTAACCATTTCAATATAATCTACATCCCAATCAAGCAATTGGGCTCGTGATGGATGATTTGGCATTCTTGGTAAACTCCAAGGAATATGATCTGCAACAACTACTCCACCTTGGTCATGAGTTGCATCTATTGCAGCTTGAATTTCTGCATCACTGGGATTAATAGACGGAACTGGGACTAGTTCAGTAATTCCAATCAGATTTAAGTGAATACGACCAGTAGTCCATTCCATTCCTTTAAGTAAAATAATTTGACTGCTGTACATTGGAGCTAATGTTTCGAATTCATCTATTCCTTTCATTGTATTATGATCTGTTAAAGCCATTGCATTGAATCCATGAGCGATGTGCCACAAAATATTTTGTTCAACGGTTAAGATGCCATCAGAGTATTTAGTATGACTGTGATGATCAAACACGATATTGAATTGTGTTTCATTATAAATGGGACTCAAACTAAAATCGAAACTCTCATTTGTATAATCATATCTTGATGGAGGAAAAGAAGCTATCAACACACTACTTACAATTAATACTAAAGAAACAGACATCAGAATACTAAAACGAATTAAAATTGATTTAAACATTAACTTTACCATTATAACTACCTCTAACAGTCTAGTTTTACAATAGAAAGATGTCTAAGTTATTTTTATGTGTTTATATAGAAAATCAATGAGAGGAAAAACAGAAGCACCTACGAATAGCATAGAGGAAACCAGAGTGAGTCATCAAGATGAAGATAAACTAATTTACAATCTCAGCTTCTTCAGCAAGAAAGTAGAAGATTCGCGGGAGAACCCCGAAGATGTTCTAAATTGGAAAAAAGCAAATCTAAGTGCTTATCTACGTGGTGTTTTTGATGGACGAGGAGTAATCTTCTCAAGTGATAATGGTGACATAGTTCTTTCAATAAAGCATTCCAATATAGGTAAATTAGAAATCTACCAAAAAGCACTGCAGATGTTTTCTATTCATTCATTTGTTTATTATCCACAAGCAGAGGATGAGCTTTCAGCGTTATACATTGTTGGGAAAAGAAATTTACGATTATTTAAGGATAGAATAGGTTTTGAGTATCCTGAAGAAGTGGATATTTTCTTTAATTTCTGGAAAACCTTGGATTGGGAAGATTAGAATTTACTTGCTTAAAATAAAATCAAGCATTAAATCTGTGATTATTTTTGCCCCTTCTGTATTTATGTGAACGTGATCTACAAGTAAACTAAATCCATACTCTTCTGAGATTTTATCGAAACTCTTTCTATATAGAAAATGTTTGACTGCTGCTTCTTCTACAAGTCGCTTTTCATGGGGATGTTTAGGATTGGACGGATTTTGTTTAAGATAATCAATCATTTTTTCATTAACAGGGAGATAATTAATATCGTGTTTGTTAGCAATTTCAAAGATTGCTTTAGAATAATCAATACTCTGCTTGAAAGCTGTACTGGAAAACTCTTCTCCCATTATTGGAATTGAGCACAGAGCTATTTTTGCGTCAGTTTTTTCTTTTAATTCTGTAATGATTTTCTCCAAATTTTCTATGTACCATTTCTTATTTGGTTTTCTTGGCAGGTTTAATTTTTCAAGCATTTTTTTGTCTGGAACACTTTTTATTTCAGCATTTGCATCATTTGTGCCAATTAGAATAGTTAAAAAATCAGGTTTGCATGCAATGATGCTTTCTATGCGGAGAAGAACATTATAGGATAATTCAGCATTCATAC
>JAGMDP010000092.1 GCA_023128635.1 Candidatus Heimdallarchaeota archaeon
AAGGTTGTTTTTCCTGAACCCGCTTTCCCAAAAATATGAATTAGTTTAGATATTGCCTTGTCTGGAGATAATTTTTCTCCAAATACGAGTTCTTCTAAACTCACAGGTTGGATTATTCCTGTTGTCATAGTAAAGCATCCTGAGTTAATACTTGGTCTTTAGTTTTCTAAAACTGCTATCATTATTTAATTATAGTATTCTAGGAAACTGTTATTTTTATAAAATAAAAAGTATCGTAATTCAAAGGTTTAACTCTAATATTGGGGGCATTTTTCTTTTGTGCTCTGAATTCTTAATCATTTTATCCACTTTATCAAACAACGCTTCCTCAATTTGTAATTCTTCAATAATCTGCTCTTTGGAGTAACCCTTATCCTTTGCTAGCAAAATCAAATCCAAGATATCATAAGTAATGCCCAATTCCCCTTCGTCTGTCTGTCCATCCCAAAGACCCGCTGAAGGAGCTTTTGTGATTATTTCTTCAGGGATATTGAGATGTTTTGCGAGTATGCGTATTTGTGTTTTATACAAATCTCCACATGGTTCGAAATCTACTCCTCCATCTCCATATTTAGTAATATAACCCACCATTATCTCTGATTTATTACTAGTTCCGAGAACGAGATACTTCAAATGGTTTGCATAGGCGTAATTTATTACCATTCGTAATCGTGCCATAACGTTCCCCAGAGCAAGTTGGTTTTTAGCTATTGCTACATCAGCGTTAGATATAAAAGCAGCAACCATGTCAGTTATCGCAATTTTCTTGACTTCTATACCCAATTGTTTTGCATGTTTTCGAGCATCATCTTCATAAGCTGGATCTAGTTTTGCATTTGGTTCTATTAAACCAAGGACTTTTTCCTTCCCTATTGCTCTTACAGCTAATGCTGCACAAACTGCTGAGTCAATACCACCACTCAAACCCACTATAAGACCTTTAGTTTTCGAGATTTCAATCATTCCTTGAATAAAGGAATCTATTTGCTTGCAAACCTTTTCTACATCTATTTCAAATGAAAGTTTAGCTGTTGCCATTTTTATCATCACTTATTTTGGGATCTTTACCTTTCGATCCTTAGCTACTTTTATTGCTAGATCATATCCAGCATCGACGTGTCGAGCAACACCTGTTCCTGGATCAGCTGTGAGGACTCTCTGCAATCTTTTAGCTCGTTCTTTTGTACCATCAGCAACTATTACCATGCCTGCGTGTAGTGAATTCCCAATTCCAACTCCTCCTCCATTGTGGAAGGAGACCCAACTTGCACCATTGACTGCGTTTAATGCGAAATTGATAAGTGGCCAATCTGCGATTGCATCGCTTCCATCCTTCATTCCTTCTGTTTCCCTACTCGGTGATGCTACTGACCCACAATCTAAATGATCGCGCCCAATAACAACTGGAGCTGATACTGTTCCTTCTTTTATAAGATCATTAATAATTAAACCAAACTTTGCTCGTTCGCCATAACCTAACCAGCAAATCCTTGTAGGTAACCCAAGAATTGGTACTTTTTCTCGTACACGATCAATCCATCTCACTAATGGTTTGTCATCTGGGAATGTTGAAATAAGCGCATCATCAATTGCTGCTAAATCTTTTGGGTCACCGGATAAAATTGCCCATCTGAAAGGTCCTTTTCCTTCACAGAAAAGTGGTCGCACATATTTTAATACAAAACCTGGAAAGGCATAACCGCCTTGTTTATTTCTTACGGTAACTAAACCAATTTTCTTAAAGTGCTCCTTCATGTCTATGACATCTTCTTTTGTCATCCCAGCTGCAGCAGGAGCGTTACCATTTATTATTTCAAGTGCTAACTCCACTTGGTTTCGAATTGCATTCCCATAATCAAATACTATCGCCCCTTTCTCTTGCATATCAATCATAGCTTTCACATGTGAAGCCATAGATTTGAAGGATTCACGAACATATTCCCTTTCACTAATTTGCACACCACTTTCGAGGAGCTCTACATAATTCTTATCATACCCACTAGGAACATATTTCTTCACTTCATGTGCACTAGTTTGATCTGTCACAATATCAGGAATAACTCCTTTTCTAACAAGTTCAGGATGAATATCCGCAGCATTACCGACGAGTCCAATGGATAGTGGTTCTTTATTCTTCTTAGCTTCTAATGCCCACTTAATAGCTTCATCAAGTTCGTATGTCATCTTGTCACAGTAATTCTCCTCTACTTTTCGAGCTATTTCTGAATCCTTAATTTCAACATCTATAATTACCGCATCATTCAAAGTAGCAGCCATTGGCTGAGCACCAGACATTGCCCCCATACCAGCGGTAAGAATTAATTTACCTGCTAGAGAATTAGCTTGGAAATCCATTTTTGCAGCAGCAGCAAAGCTCTCATAGGTTCCTTGTAGAATTCCCTGGGTTCCGATATAAATCCAACTTCCAGCAGTCATTTGTCCAAACATTATCAAACCTAAGCGATCCATTTCATCGAAATAATCTTGAGTTGACCAATAACCAACTAAGTTTGAATTAGCTATTATGACTCTAGGAGCTTCTTTATGTGTTGGTGCAATATACACTGGCTTTCCTGATTGAACACAAAGAGTTTCATCAGGTTCGAGCTCTTTTAATGCTCTCACAATCTTATGATATTCCTTCCAATTCCTTGCAGCTCTTCCAGATCCACCATAGACGATTAGTTCTTCCCAATTACGTGCAACGTTTGGGTGCAAATTATTCTTCAGCATTCTTAGAGCTGCTTCAGCATCCCATGTTTTACATTGCAACAATTCAACACTTTCATCTGCCTTCAAAGATTCTTCTGGCTTCAAATCCATAAACATTGGGCGTCCATATATTTCGATTTCTTTCTTATGGTCTGTCAATTTGCTTATCTCCGGTAATGTATAGTATAAATCCTAATTTGCTTACCTTTCAATATTTCTTCTTATTTTAGATTTCATTATTCTCTGTTAAATTTTTCCCGTTGTTTAAAGTAATCTTCTTAAGTAGAAACATCCTCATTTGAAAAACGAGATAAAAGGTTAGTATTCATATGTCTTCTAAGAATTCTAAGGACATTGTTCCTGACACTGTTATCAAACATGCTAATGAATTAGTCACTATGAACTCAAAATTTGGAGTTCCTCGAATTGGTAAAGCAATGAAAGAATTAGCCATTATAAATGATGGTGCATTAGCAATTAAAGATGGAAAAATAGTTTTCGTAGGAACTACAGAGGAACTAATGAAGACGGTGAAAATTGATGAGAAGACAATTCAAATCGATGCAACTAACGAATTAGTAACACCAGGTTTTGTGGATCCTCATGTTCATCTCATCTTCGCGGGTTCTCGAGAAAATGAACTAACAATGAAATTAGCTGGGAAAACATATTTAGAAATACTAGAAGCTGGAGGGGGGATTCTAAAAACAGTAAGAGAAACACGAAAAGCTACAATTGAAGAACTAGTTGAAAACGGAAAGAACATTTTGGATAAGATGCTAAAACATGGGACCACAACAGTCGAAGCAAAATCAGGTTATGGTTTATCTACAAAAGATGAAATTAAATCATTAGAAGCTGTAAGAGTCCTAGATAAACAACATCCAATAGATTTGGTACCAACTTTTCTTGGGGCCCATGCAATTCCCCCTGAGTATAAAGGACGAATTGATGAGTATGTTGATCTTGTAATATCTGAAATGCTTCCAAAAGTAGCAGAAAAAGGATTAGCTGAATTTTGTGATGTTTTTTGTGAAAAAGGAATCTTCTCTGTCGATCAAACAAGAAAAATCCTCTTAGCTGCCAAAAAACTCGGAATAAAGACGATTATTCATATTGATGAAATTGTTGATACTAATGGTGCTGCATTAGCTGCTGAATTAAAAGCTGTGCAAACAGGTCATTTATTACAATCTAATGATGCCGGATTGAAAGCAATGGCGAAAGCTGGAGTTATTGCAATACTCTTGCCTGGTACTCCGTTCTGTCTTATGATGAAGGATTATGCTCCTGCAAGAAAGATGATTGAGTATGGTATACCTGTTGCTATAGCAACAGATTTGAATCCTAATTGTTGGACTGAATCAATGCTTATGACGATTGTACTTTCTTGTTATAACATGAAAATGTCTCCTGCTGAAGCACTAAGCGCCGCAACAATTAATGCAGCTTGTGCAATTCAAAGGGAAAACGAAATTGGATCTTTGGAAGTTGGTAAAAAAGCAGATATAACTATTTTTGAAGTCCCAAATTACTATTTCCTATCTTATCAGTTTGGAATTAATCTAGTCTCTAAAGTGATTAAGAATGGTAAGATTGTAGTACAAAATTAAGAAAAATAAAAATTATGCGAGTGCTTTTATCACTCGCGGAATCATTTTTTCAAAAATCGAAATAGTGTTCGATGAGATTTTCTTCTTTAAGTTTTTTAGGATTAACAAGTTGAAGATAGTATTCGAGAGAGTTTAGAGCTGCTTCTAAAGGAATTGGTCCTACTAGTTCGGTTCCAATTATTGAAACCCCATATCTTGCAGCTTCTATTCTTGCTAATTCAAGTTGTCTATACATGGGTGTTTTCTTGTAATTTATATTACTAATGCCTACCTGTACAAAATCCTCTCCATCGATTGCAGTTCCCATCGCTTTAATGTTAACTAAACCTCCAGAAGCAAGGTGGATTCTTCTAGCAACTCTCTTAGCAACTTTAACATTTGTTGTTCCTAAATTTATATTCAAACATACGAGGGGCATTCTTGCTCCAGTTACAGTGGCTCCTCCTTTCGGATGAAATTTGGAAGGACCAAAATCGGGTTTGTGATCAGGATTTGTTTCAATTGTTTTTCTTAATCCCTCATAATCTCCAACACGAATATTGTCAATATTTCTTCGTTCTGGTTTTGTAGCTGTTTCCTCATAGAGATAAATAGGAACACCTTCTTTAGCCATAGCTTCTGCGTATCTTTTAGCTAAATCATTGCATTCTTCCATAGTCATATTCTGTGCAGGAACGAAAGGTACGACATCTGTTGCACCAATGCGTGGGTGTTGTCCTTTGTGTTTTGTCATGTCAATTAATTCTAAAGCTTTTTTGGAAGCAGCAATATTCGCCTTAAGAACTGCTTCTGGTTCGCCCACGAAAGTAATAACAGCTCTGTTATAATCGGAATCGTATTGTATGTCAACAATTCTTGTTTTTGGTGTATTTCTTATTTCATCGACAATAGCTTCGACTATCTTTCCATCAGTCCCTTCACTATAATTTGGTACTGACTCAACAATTTTTCTTTTTTCAGACATTTTCTATTCACCAAATCTTATTCTCTGATAAATTGCAGAAAATACTCTTCTTTTAATAGCTTTTTCATTGTTAAGTATTAATCAGTGAAAATAGTCAAAGGAAATAACAGTCCAATTTTCAGTGCTTGTATAAAATAACCATTAAGAATAGTTTTAAATACTAAAATATTTCAAGGTAGTCTAAGGAGTTTTTTTGGCAAGAATGCCATTATCTTAACTTGTGGTAATAAATTCAATTTTGGTTGATATCCACGAATTAAAGAGACAACAAAAGAACAACGATTTCCAAGACAGCAAAATTAGTAATGATACATAGATAGCGAATAATGAACTACAATACTGATAGTATTCTTTAGCCGAAAAATGCCTTGAATTCTAAATGAATTTCAAATAATAATTGTTATTTAAAAAAACAAAAATTTCAAAACATGCGAGAGAGAAAACATGTTAATAAGCCAAGAAACACTGAACGAAATTAAATCACAAATTTTAGCAAAAACCCCTCCTTCTGCTGATATTACAGAAATTGAGTTTGAAGGACCTGAAGTTGCTGTGTATTCAAGAAATCCACAAATTTTAGTTGACAATGGTGAACTGGTCAAAAATTTAGCAAAAGAATTACGAAAACGAATTGTCATTCGTTCAGATCCATCTGTAAGAAAGGATCAAGCAAAAGCAACAACTCTAGTTAAAGAACTTGTTCCAGAAGAAGCAGAAATATCCTCAATTCAATTTGATCCAAATATTGGTGAGATTCTTATTGAGGCAGCAAAACCGGGATTGGTAATTGGAAAGAATGGTGCAACATTAAGGAAAATTACTTCAGAAACATTCTGGAGACCTAATGTCTCAAGAGCACCGCCCTTGGAATCTCGAATTATAAAAACTGTTCGTGATATACTATTCAAAAATAGTGAAGAGAGAAAAAAAATCCTACGAAAAGTTGGGAGAAGAATTCATAGAAAACAAATGTTTCCTACTGAATGGGTTCGAATAACTTCACTTGGGGGTTACCGTGAAGTTGGCCGTAGTGCTACTTTACTACGCACACCAGAGAGCAGTATTTTAATTGATTGTGGAGTTAATGTGGGTCGAAGCACTACCAAAGATATGTTTCCGAGGCTTGATACTTTAGAATTTTCTATAGAAAATCTAGATGCCGTAGTAATAACTCATGCTCATCTAGATCACTGTGGTTTTCTTCCATACCTGTACAAATATGGTTACGAAGGTCCAGTTTACACCACTAAAGCTACAAGTAATTTAATGACCCTTTTACAAATTGATTATTTGGATGTAGCTAAAAAAGAAGGTAAGATGTTACCATATGCTTCAAAGGATGTTAGGAATTTGGTCCTACATACAATACCTTTGAGTTATGGTGAAGTAACAGATATCTCACCTGATGTTCGATTAACTTTACATAATGCCGGTCATATTTTGGGTTCAGCAATTGTGCATTTACACATAGGTAATGGTCTATATAATATAGCAATTGCTCAAGACTTCAAATATCGACAAACTAATTTGTTAGATCCTGCAGTTTCAAAATTCCCACGTTTAGAAGCATTATTTATGGAATCTACCTATGGGAATCCACAAGATGTAATGCCTACCAATAAAGAAGCTGAAACACAGTTAATGGACATAATTGGTGTAACCTTGAACCGTGGCGGGAAAGTGCTGATACCTGTACTTGCTGTTGGACGTGCTCAAGAGTTACAAATTGTTCTCGAATCATTAATGGCAAGAGGTATGATTCCAAAAGTTCCTATCTATCTTGATGGAATGATCTCAGAAGCATCTGCAGTAACTACTTGCCATCCCGAATATCTCAGCAGAAAATTGAGAGAGAAAATATTTCATGTGGGGCAAAATCCATTTTTAGCTGAATGTTTCCACAAAGTTGAGGGTAGAGATGAACGTGCAAAAATAATCTTGGGTGACCCATGTATTGTTTTGGCTACAAGTGGTATGCTCACTGGCGGACCTTCTGTAGAATATTTCGATAAATTATCTGGTGGTGCCAAGAACTCCCTAATATTCGTTAGTTATCAGGGAGAAGGATCACTTGGAAGAAAAGTACAGAAGAATGTGAATGAAATCACTGTTATGGAAAAAGGTCATGCTCGAGTTCTAAAGATCGAGATGGAAATTCATACTGTTATTGGATTTTCAGGTCATAGTGATCGTCGAGAACTTTTAAATTATGCCCGAAAAGCAACTCCTCGTCCGGAAAAAATCTTTTTAATACATGGTGAAAAATCGAAGTGTATTTCATTAGCATCAACTTTACACAAGATGTTGAAAGTTGAGACAAAAGCACCTGATGTATTAGAAACAGTAAGACTGGTCTAGAATTACTTTTCTATAACTCTAAGGACCATATGCTATCATTCACATAGTGTAGGTTCTTAATTACTTTCCCTTTTTCTGTTTGTTTGATGTTATCACTAATGATTAACAATTTCCCTACAGCTAGAGCTTTCCCATAATTTTCATCTATTATAGTAACGATATCCCCTACTACTAATCCGTCTGTTACTTTGGTAATGCCTGGAGCCATAATATCGGCGCCATTTGTGACATAAGGTACCGCACCCATATCTACGGTAATTGTTGGTAGTTTTACTAACCCTTCATTTAAAGCTCGTAAACTTGGGATTATTATCTCATCAACTTTGAAAGCTAAAACTTTCTTATCTTCGGCGTATAATTCACCACTATCAGTCAAAACTAATTCAGCACCCTCCTTAAAAAGCAAGTCAATGGGTCCTTCAATAATTTTACTTAATTGCTCTTTGAGAGATTTGAAATCACCCTTTCGTAGGACATGTCTTCGTAAAATTTGCATTTTTTGTTCCACCTTATAGAGGTTTGATTGAACTCCACGCTGGAATTTAATATATTTTTGCTAAATGTCAATTAAGCTAAAAGCTTAAAAACAATAGATTTATTCAAAAACAGATGAAAATATCATCTATCCTATTTCCGCTATTTGCGAAGAGAATAGAAATAAAGAAAGAATTTAAAAACCAATCATTTACAGAAAAGAAATAGATTGTTCTATATCTTTATGCTTGGAGATTAAAACAAAATGAGCAAACAAGAGAAACGATTGAATAAAGATCGACCTATGGATTTACTCTCAATGTCATTAGATGGTATTGTATTAGTGAAATTGAAGGGTGGACGTCAATTAAGAGGCAAGCTAAAAAATTATGATGCCCATCTCAACCTAACTCTGGATGAAGCAGAAGAGATAATTGATGATGGTGAAAACAATAATCTAGGAACAATCATCTTGCGTGGAGATAATGTAATAATTATCAGTCCGCCACCTAGTATCGCTAAGAAATAGCTTCCAAATATAAAACATAAAGGTGAATCATATTGACTAAAGGAACTCCTAGTAAAGGAAAGAAAAATCGTACACCAACACACATTCGCTGTCGAAGATGCGGAAAGAATTCCTATAACATAAGAAAAGCTGTTTGTGCTAGTTGTGGCTATGGTGCCACCGCAAAAATTAGAAAGCACAATTGGTAGTTTTTTAGAACCTTTATGCTGAATTACCATTCTTTGGCTTCAGCGTAATCATTCATTTCTTATTTTGATTTTATTATTCGTTGTTTAATATTCTCTCAAGAATTTGTTCTATCTTTCTTATGAATTCTTGCTTTGAAATATCATCATTCAAAATATAGTAATCTGCTTTTGTTATAACATCACCCAAACCAAAACCAAGTTCTCTTTGTTCTCTTTCCTCGAAATCCCCTTCTGATTCATGATCAATTCGTTTTCTTGCTTCTACTCTTTGTTTCCTGATTTGTAGAGAAGAGATAATTGCAACTAGTTTTATTTCACCTAATTCAGCTCGCAATAAGGCAAGTTCTGCATATGAACGAACACCATCAATAAGCAGCATTTTAGGATTATCTTGAATTAACTCCTTAATTGTTGGCAAAGCTTTTCTAGCAATTGCTTGATCCCCTTCTTCGTATCTTAAGGCAGATGCCATTTTAGCCATATTACGACCATTTACATCTAATCCTCTTTTCTTACATTCTTCTATGATAATAGTACCTAATCTATAAGTTGGAATTTGATATTTCCTTTTTGCAATATCGGTGAAAACTGATTTTCCTGAACCTTGTGTCCCAGTTAATGCTAAGAAAAGTGTTCCCATAATAATCACAACTTGATTCTCATTTTACTGCCCGAGCTAGCACATTTAAATTTACTGTTGCTCTTATTATTATTATACCAAATAAGACAAAATCGCTTAATTTCATTTTATTGTTATGAAAATAGTTTAATATTTGACTTAGCTAATTCTTCAAAAAAGTTATATAAGTGGTAATTGTGGAAATCCACTAATAGATTATAATCTACTATTGATATGGTTGATTGCAATGAAATCGAAGAAAATTACCTATACATTAATGATCATTTTAAGTCTTATACTTCTATTTCAATTAAGTATTAATTTAGTAAATGTTAATGCTGGAAGTGATTACAAAGGCAAAAGTAAACCTATTGTAATTTTTGATGTAGCACATCAACAAACCTTTAATCACACACAAATGCAATCAGCTATCCAAGCAATTGAAGAACGTCTTGAGATAACAGTTTTCATAAATTATGATAATTTTACATTAGTAAATCTTCAAGGTGCTGATTTGATTATTCTTCCTGCTCCAAATCTTAATGCCATTAAACCTCTAGAATGGGACAGTGTTTTTTCAGTTCTTGAACAAAGAGCATTGTTTGAATTTTATCGTGATGGAGGATCTATGTTATACTTGGCTAATCCATATTTCTTTGAAGAAGTAATGAGAAATTACACTAGTCATGCAAACTACCTGAACTACATGATGAGCAGTGGTGGTCAGGATGAAGTAGACTATGGAAGTTTATCCATAGATCGAGCTCAAATAACTTTAATGAATGATTTAAGCAATCGCTATGATGATGAACGCTTTATTTACATCAATAACGATACAATGTTGACTGATCATTCAATCGTGCAAGGATTTCTTGATTCTGATTCTGTAAATGAATTATTGACCTATAGTACATCTGTTGACACTATTTTTGCTCAAAGATTGATTAATACTTCAGTCACAACTTATGAGGTCAATTCAGAAGGAGAGGTTCAAGGCGGTAAAACCCAAGAACACACCATTTTGGCTGCAAATGAAATTGACGCTTATGATAGTCGAGGAATATCTTGTGCTTCAACAATCATGTTTAGTGATTTAGCAATATCCAATACCAGTTCTGATACTTGGTTCGAGGAATACGATAATGCTCTTCTCTGGGAAAATATGATTGCGTGGCTTCTCTTTGAAATTCCAGAAATACAACCTGATGAACCTATACCACC
The DNA here is from genome assembly GCA_023128635.1 of Candidatus Heimdallarchaeota archaeon. Next base: position 10,679 of record JAGMDP010000092.1, read on the forward strand.
TATAGGAATCTTTGCTGCAAGTATTATAGCAATTTTCTTTGTCTTCATGGTAATTGGTTCTGTTCTCTTTACTATCGGTCGCGAAGTAAGAAAAGTTGAAGTTTCAGAAACAATCATTGAAATGCGAAAACAAGATGACCAAAGAAAGAAAGTCGATAAAGAAATTGAAGAAGCATATTACGCGGAAGATGATGTCGAGGATGAACTCGAGGAAGAGGAAGAAGACGAGAAAGAAATCGACATGAAAAGCATCTCTGATGAGATTAAGAAGAAACCTCCGAAAACACGTTCAAGAAGTGAACGTCGTAGAAGGAATTAGAATCCTTCTTCTTTCATCTTTTTATCTTTTTAATCGAAAGAATATTGAATACTTGCTAATCAAATCATATGTTGAAGAAGATGATTCACCAAAATTTACCTAAGCAGTCAATTACTGGAGTAATTCTTTCGGGTGGATACAGTATTCGATTTCAAAAGGAAAACGAACCTTGGATAGATAAAGCCCTAATGTCATTTGACGGGGAAATTATTTTAAAAAGAACAATTAAAATGCTTTCAAATCTATGTGAAAAGATACTCGTTATGGTGAAATTCGAAGATAGTAAATCAATCTATCAAGGATTCATTAATGAATTTCCTGAAAACATAAAATCAAAAGTTACTATTGCGAAAGACAATAATCAGTTTCTTTGTAATGGACCTACACTGGGGATAGTATCTTCTTTCAACTTCATAGAGAGTGAGATTGCACTAGTTGTCCCAGTAGATTTACCCTTGTTAAGTGAAAAGATTTTAGTTAACTTATTATCACAACTCAATGGTAGCTCTATGATCGTACCATATTGGTCTGTTACTGGAAAAATCGAGCCGCTAGTTTTTGCATTTAAATTAAAACCAGTAAATATCTTAGTAAAAATACTGTCGCAAATTAAGCGAAGTAGAGCTGATGATCTTCACAGAGCAATATTAAACATAAAATTCTTGGCTCTTTCTTCAAACCGAGCAAAGGAAATTGATAATATTTTCACAAGTTTAAATGACAGAACTAAATTGGTGAAAATAAGTAACTCAAAGGATTCTCATACGGGAGATTTTTTTGACTTAACAAATTCACTGATTGTTTCAGAGCAAGTGAATGAAAGTCTCCTCACACAAGTGGAAGCTTTTCTAATAAAATCAAATTTCATAAAACCTGATAAAGAGATTCTTTCACAAGCTTTGGAGTTATCTAAAAAATTAATGAATCATCAGATGTTCTTTTTTGCTGGTGTTTTGTTGTTCAACGTTATTTCCAAATTTTCGTTGGAAGAAATGAAATCTAAAGAGGATACGAGAAATCAGATGGTTGAGTTTTGTGTTAAATCCTTTCAGCAAGAAGCTTTTCAATGGCAAAATAGAGGCATTCGTTTTCTTGAGTTTCATTCATTATCTGATGCTTTCGTAATAGCTAAAATGTTTAACTTAGCAGATCAAAAAGAATTGGATATGAAAATAATCAAGCTAAAGGAATTATTAGATTTGAAAAAGAAAAAACATCACGTGTATAGTTTAGATGCAATGCTGGAGAGGGAAATTCCTTTGTTCTTAGATAAAGCAATGGAAATAATTCAAGAGTCTGAGAAAACATTCAATGAAGAAACACCAACTTTCACGACTAATTTCCTTTGGGATCATTCTTTTCGAGTTGGAAAAATCGCTTATAAATTGGCGTTGAAAGAAGGTATTAATCCTATAGTTCCAACAATAGCAGCTATTCTCCATGATGCAGGTAAATTTGTGCTAGGAACATATCATGGCGACGACGTAACTGAGGAGGAACACTCAGCTTCTATTGCTCAAAAATTGCTAGTAAATAGTGGTTTATCAAAGAATGATATTGAAGCTGTAAAGGTCGCAATCTCTGCTCTTTACGATGAGAAACTTGATTGTAACGTGAATTGCAAAATCGTTCATGATGCAGATCGATTGGAAAAACTTGGACCTCTAGGGGTTGCTAATTTCTTTACAAAAATGACCCTAAGAGGTGCCAATTTGAGTAGCTCCATTCTCAAAAACCTAAGTCGAGAACTAACATATACTGCAGCAGCACCTATAACTATGCTCACAAAAACAGGAAAAGAACTTGCTCGAACTAGAAGTCAAAAAGCATTATTATATTTCGAAGAATTACTAGAGGAATTCGCGTATTATGATCTTGGAAGATTCCATATAAAAGAACTTGATGTAGACGCTGATCAAAAAATTACTTTAGTTATCCCTGAAAAGTGCCATAAATGCAATGGTGAATATTCAGTACAATTATCTAAGGATAAGGGGATAAAATGTGAAAAAGTAATTGTTAATTATTCATGTAATAATTGTGAACAAAAATATGAAACTGAATTTTGCCTGCCACTAATTTCCCAGAAAAACTAATTCTCATTTAGCAAAAAATTGATCTATAGTTTGGTCATTAGGATCCTTTCTAATTTTGGGATTCTTTTTCTTATGTGCGAAATATGGTTCCAAGAATCGCTGTCTTCTTCGGAGCAAAACTAATTTGTGTTTATTTATCTGTAATCTTGCACAAGGATACTCCTTATTACATCCACAAGTTCCGTTATAATTCTTAGAATTAATATCGAATCTAAGAAATCTATTTGGATTAAGACAGCTGCAGATTTCTATATAATCTCCATCCTCATCTTCGGCATATCTTCTTATGGAGGTATCCAAATTCGACATAACTCACGCACTCGCTAATTGCTTTAATTCTCTTGTTTTTACTTAATAAAAGATTTGTATTAAGGAACAATTACCCTTTTACTCTCCCTTATTTTGGAAAAATATTTTACTGCAAAGACCTATTTTTTCCCATGAAAATCATGAAGGATGTTTTGTTGGATTTTTTTGAGGATGAAGTCAAAGAAGTTCGAGTTGTTATGGAAAAAGCTGATGAGGTTCCTCTCACTTTTCGCTTAACGAAAGATAGTAGAACTTTACTTAGCCTAGTTAATCATATAGCTCAAATCCCTCGAATAGATATTGATATTTATTCAGGAAAGTTTCCGTCTGGGAAAGAAACTCACAAACTTGAGATTCTACTGAATAAGGAAGATCTTGATGAAGTGTTGGAAGTATTTGATAATGGTTGTGATTATCTTAGGAAATATTTCAAGAAATTTACAGATGAAGATTTACTCAAAGAAACTTTGCGTCCGTTTTATGAACCGGATTCCCCTCTTCGATCATGGACTCATTTTCTTCCTAAGCTGACAGCTCATTTAGCTTTACACAAAGGCGTTCTTTGGTCATACTTGAAAGCAGCGAAAGCTAAAGTAAACATGTTTACCTATTATGGTAGAAAATAGAAACAAATGAGGAAAATAAAATGGAATTTGATGTTGTAATAAAAAATGGAAGAGTTATTGATGGAACGGGTAATCCTTGGTTTAAAGCAGATATTGGAATAACCAAAGGTAAAATTACTAAAATTGGCTCAATAGAACCAAGTGAGAAAACAAAGGTAATAGATGCTACGGGATTGATTGTTTCTCCGGGATTTATTGATATACATTCACATTCTGATTATTCTATACCTTTTGATCCAATGGTAATCTCTACTATCCATCAAGGAATTACAACCTTAGTTGTTGGAATGTGTGGAGCATCATTAGCTCCAGTAAATCCAGAGAAGCAAGAATTATTTGACAAAGAGTTCTCTATGGCTGCTCCCCCAGGATTAGAATACAATGTTACTTGGACTTCTTATAGTGAATATCTTGATGAAATGGAAAAAATTGGTTGCTCATCAAATGTTGCA
>JAGMDP010000093.1 GCA_023128635.1 Candidatus Heimdallarchaeota archaeon
AAAACTATTATCTCGAGAGCAGAAGGAAGAATAGTAAATCTTGAAGAAATAGAACCTTCAGAATTTGCTAAAGAGATTGCAGAAAACAGCAACAAAGATCCAAGACATGTTGAAACAATTCTCAGAGAAGCTAAAAATGTACTAAAAAATAGAAAGGGTGTTTTAGTTACGGAAACGAAACATGGATTTGTTTGTGCAAATAGTGGGATAGATAAATCAAACGTTCCTGGGGAAAATATAATATCATTATTACCTATTGATCCTGATAATTCAGCAAAAAAAATTCGGGGGTATATTAGAAAACAAGCAAAAAGGGATGTAGCAGTAATAATTTCAGATACCCACAATAGACCATTTAGACTTGGTGCTATAAATATTGCAATTGGATGTTCAGGAATTGATCCGTTAAAGAGGTATAAAAAAGAAACAGATCTATTCGGATATTCCTTAAAAACATCAACAGTTTCAGTTGCCGATCAAATATGTTCTGCAGCGGGTTTAATAATGGGAGAAGCTAAGGAAGGAACACCTGTAATAATAATTCGTGGTTACAAATTTTCTAAAAAGGATATTTCAGCAAAAACTTTGATTCGACCTGCAGAAAAAGATTATTTTAGATGAAATCTCTTGAAGTAAAGAAGATTACTTGAAAAATTGTGACAATATTTTCTAATTGTGTATTAGAAGAAACAAATTCGTAAGAGCTTATTGTATAAAGTGGATTGGATATTCTGATAGTTCCTATATTGGGATAAGGGTTACTTGCGGTAATATTCACACTACCAGTAACGATAACACCGGTATCAACAAAACTTAGAGGAATATATCTCAAATCATATGTTGGAGTTCGAATACCTTGCCACTCAGCAACTATATAGTGCAATCCACTAGCTGCGTCAACAGGATATGAATAACTAATCGTAGCTTCACCATCAATATTAGTTAAAGCAGAACCAAGGATATCGCTTGTTGTAGTATCTATGAAAGTAATTTGTTCTCCTTGAACAAACTCTAAGTCACCAGACCCTAGACCTAAAAGATAATTAAAGAAATCTTGATCATTTCCAATGGCTAGATAGGCTGTTAGGGAAAAGGACTGTGATCTATTAATATATGGACCATACCAAGTTCCAGGATTATAGGGATCATTGTACCAAGCGGTAGAGAGAGGATTTGGTACAAAATAAGGATACGAAGGTTGTGGTAACATATGCATGGGAGAGATAAAGAATTCATTTGTACAATAGAAAACAGATTCAAAACCAATGGTGTTTACACCAAATTGATCACGTAAACCTGGAATTAAAGGTGATGGATCAAATGCAACCCAATAACCACCACTAGCTGTTGGAATGAAAACCTCAACCCATGAATGGATGTGTTTTGCTCTTATTATGAATTCGCTGCCAACTTCATCACCAGAAGAAAAGCCTAAAACAATACGTGATGGAATATTCTGCAAACGACAAATAATTGATAAGGCAGCTGCATAATGAGCGGCAGTGCCCATTCGACGATCCAAAAACCACTCTACAAAATCCTCACCTGGGGCTGGTTCTTCAGTAGAAAGGCCTAACAACATATCAATATCATAACTACAATTATTCGCAAGCCAAAACATATCTCTGTAAACTTGACCATATATAGTGTTAGAAGTATTAAGCAAACTATTTGCTATTTGTACGGTATCTGGTGCATGAGTTGGATAATCAGTTGGAAGCTGAAGATATCTATCACTTAAAGTGGAATCAGAAGCAACTAGAGTTGATAACGAACTGAAACCTTCACTTTCCTGTCTAATGTCTGAATTATTTTGTAAAGTATAATAAGTATCATAGTAAATAGTAGTGTTTCCAAGTGTAGGCTCAAATTGAGCACTAATTACTTTACTTCCATACATATCCTCTTCCAAAATTGTATAGGGTTCTATCCACTCACTAGCAGGTTCAAAATAGGTATTATTTGCTAAAACTTCATTGTATAGGTAATGATAAGGAGCAGGAAAATTATTTGCGATAATACCACCACCATAAGCAAGATCAGCTTGAACATTAAAGATTCCATCATCATCAGCTGCAGGATGAGATGAATATCCGAAAATTTCTGTTGTGGTTGTGTTTTTGCCCCAAATATCCATAAGGTATTCATCAAAAACTTCTAATCGCCAATAGAAATACTCATCTGTGGGCGTTATTCGAAACATAATACGCTCAGGATCAGCTACTCCATTAGTAAACCCGTCCATAAAATCCTCGGTGCCATTTATTAGATCATCTATGTCTATATCAAGACCAGGATCTATATCATTGAATAAATCATATAAATCAATATCAAAAGGTGAGTCTATTATATCATCAATTCTTTGATGACGAGTATTAAAAGCTTCAAAAAGAACAGGGGTTAAGATGACAGCAATTAAGAAAAGAGAAGGTAAAAAAATCTTTGTAAAATTAGATTTAGTAAAGATTTTACTCTTTTTTGGAGGAACTTGTTCTTTAGGACTCCTAGGAACGGGGCCTCGTTGAGTTTTTCCTCTATCTTGAGACAAATAGATCACCCATTAATCAGAATAAAATATAAGCATTAAACTATATCAATATACGCTTAGGAACATATTTTACTAAGCTTTAGATATACGAGAAATTATCTGTTCTACTACATTTTCAGGAATAAGATTAGAAGTATCTATTTCAAGAATAAGGGAACTTGGTAGTTGTTCTTGCATTGCTATAAGGCATTCATCCATAATTTCTGCTTGAATGTTTTCCTCTATTTTGCTGTGAGAGTAATCTCGAGTTAAAGAGAGTC
>JAGMDP010000094.1 GCA_023128635.1 Candidatus Heimdallarchaeota archaeon
ATCTTAAGCGGTGAGAAATACGTCGTAGATCTAGATGCTTATCATAAATACGAAGAAGAAAAGCAGAAGGCAAAACTAGAGAAGAAGAATAAGAAGAAAAAACCCACAACGTGATTTAATTTCTTTCTTTTTTCTTTTATTTTTTTTTTTATTATTCAGTTTGAGTTACATTATTTAAGTGTTTTCTTAAAAAATGAGGAGTAATTCTCAAAAGAATGAGAAGTTTTATAACATATTTTTCAGAAAAAGAATATACTATGTCAGAGTACGAGATAAAAATCTACGAAAAAGGCTTCGAAGATGCTCAAGCAAAATTAGGTACGGATGTAACAAAAGATTGGACAGACTTCGGACAAACAAACGCAGAACAATTAAAGCAATACTATGCTGTAGATGACTTCGATCCAGAGACAAGACTTTATGCATTCAAGGATGGAGAATTAGTTAGTTTTATTGTTTCCAAAATTCTCCCAGATGCAGAAGATGGTATCAAGAGAGCACAACACGACTTTCCACTATACACAAAAGGAAATGAGAAAGCAGCAGAACTACTTTATGAAAAAGCAGTAAAGATATTGAAGAAGAAAGGCGTACAAGTTTTAGAAGCTCGAGTAGGTAAAGGTTGGCTAGGCACATTAGATTTAGCGGAAAAGCATGGCTATAAAAAAGCCAGAGTATCATTCATGAGAATCGAACTTGAATTTGATGATATTAAAGTCAAAGATGCTGAAGTAAAATTTGAAAACTTTGATCCAGAGAAAGACAAAGAACAAATAGTTCAAATGTTCAAAGATCGTTTTAATTTCACTGATGAACAAGCTGAAACAAACTTTAATGGAATTGTGAATCCACCTGAAGGTTGGTATGCAATGCCAGTTCTACGTGAGGGTGGAAAGATTGTCTCTCGAGGACTCCTTTATATTCAACCAGAACCAAATCAAGAAAACGCAATATTTAGACCATTAATCCCTGACCCACAAAAACACTTTGATTCATACTTAGGTATGATTACTAAAATAGCAAAAGACAAAGGAGCTAAGAGATTTCAAATTTACTTAGGCGGTCCAAACCTAGAACAGAAAGACTTCTTCAAATCTGTTGGATTTGATGTCAAAGGAAAGGTATTGATTTTTGAAAAAGAGATCTAAATTAGATCTCACATTTCTTTCTTTTTTCTTATTTTGTACCGAAAGCAAAAATTACTGCTTTCACGAAATGAAAACTTCCATCTTTTTGTTTATATGCTTCAAGACTATGTGGAAGCATTCTTTCTTTGAAATCGGCATATTTCTTTTCATCGCTACCAAAGTATTCTCTTAGAATCCATCCTGAACGTTTCATCACATTAAACCATTCATCAAGACTGGCGTATTTGATAATGAAATCCTCAGAAAAAACATTGATATTCTTGAAACCTACATCTTGTAAGATTTTCTCAAAACCCTTAGTAGTTTCCTTGCTATAACTTGTTGGAACTTTTGATATCTCTTCTTTCGTTTTTGAGGTATATTTTCCCAAATAATCTTGTAGTAATTTTCGCAAATAATCTAGTTCTCCTTGCGATTGCCATGTACTGAAACCAGCTTTTCCTCCGGATTTTAAGACACGGAGAATATGATTCATTTTATCGTTTTCTTTTCGATATTTATGGTTTTGAAAATCAAACACATCACTAAATCCTATGAAACCACTGGTAACATAGTCAAATGAATTGTCATCAAATGTAAGTTCTCTTGCATCCATAATCTCAGCTGTAGCATTAGACAACAAATTACTCTTTAGATTTTCAAGAGTTTCAGTTATACGGTTTTCCCATCGATCAATACCAATAGCGTGACCAGAAGAACCAATAATTTTTGCTGCAGGAATTAAGCAAGCACCTCCACCTGTGCCAACATCTAATACCCTAAAACCAGATTTCATTTCAAGGTATTGAACTAGCTTTTTCCCAAAAGCTGACCAAAAGTCCAACCCAATTATATCTTTCTTTTTAGCATTCATCCGAACCACTCAATTGTAAAATCAGTTTATTCTTCCAATCTTTCTAGTTTAAAGCACACAGGTCTTTTACCATCTGAACATACTGTATATATTACACCTGTAGGATAACCTGGAATTTCTCCACCAAAAGCAAGTAAATAGAAATCTTTTCTGAAATCAGCAAAAGCCCAATTACAAAAACCCTCAGGTTTTGTAAAACCATCAGTAAGAAACTCTTGACCTTCCTTTAGATGACAAGGTTCTACAACTGTTCCATCGGTTCTTACGAATTTTTCCCCGAAGACATCTTCAGGTGTGAATACTTTGAGTACTGTGATCTTAATTTTTGTCAATTCAAATAACTCCTAGATTGCAATTAAAGAATTTTCAGATTATTCCTCAGGTAATCTTTCTAATTTGAAGACAACGGGTCTAATACCATCGGGACAAGCTACATAGTCTATACCGTCTCCAGCCCAGTCCTCAAATTTACCACCATATCTAATGAATGTAATCTTCGGATACATTCCAAACCACGCATGATGACAGAAGTCTTCAGGCATGTTTCCATTTTCACTGATGTAAGTTTCACCTTCCTTAAATCCACATTTAGTGATTTCTTTACCACTTGGTCTGTGAAAAGTTTCTCCAAACACTTCTTCAGGACTAAAATTCTTGACTACTGTAATTTTTATTTTTGACATATTTCTCACTCCATAAAAAAAAAAGAAAGATGGAAGTTTAATCTTCTATCCTCTCTAATTTGAAAACAACTGGTCGAACACCATCGGTACAACAAGTATGCTGCAAACCTTCTTTTGCCCAATTCTTGAAGTTTCCATCGAAGTTCAGAACTGCAGTATCTTTGTAAATGTCTCTCCATGCCCAACCACAGAAACCGTCGGGTTTATTGAGATTTTCAACAATAAACTCTTGTCCATCTTCGAATGCTGTGCATGCTGTTACTTTCTTGCCGTTTGGAGTAGCATAACCTATCTTTCCAAAAACGTCTTCAGGCGCAAATCGTTTTATTACAGTTATTTTTATCTTAGTCATAGTATTACTTCCATTTTTTTTATTCTTTTTATTCGTAGGTGGCGTCATAGATCTTATTGACTATTTGCCACGAATCATTAATCTTCAAAAGATTCAGTAAATCCAAAAAGATAACAGAACCCTTCGAGTGTTCCACAACGGTCTTAACTTTAGCAGAAGCAATAGTTCCTACAATATCAACTGAAAGAATTTCCGAAGTTCGTTTGTATTTTGGGTCATCAATTGGTTTTCCGAGACTATCTTTCCAGAAGTTCTTGTCATAGATAACTAGTTTCTGCTCTTTATCTATGCCAAACATCTTTGCCTCATCATGCCAACCTTTTGCTAGGATCTCAAAGTCTCTTTTGATAGTTCCCTTTATGTAGTAGTTGACTGCTTCTTCTACTCTTGCTAACTCTTCTTTAGTTGTCATTTTCATAAATCCCCAATAGGGTTTAGTTTTATCCCAATTTAGTTACAGAAAAAAATTACATGTACATTTGGGATATTGTTTGAGAAGAATATCCTCAATAGAGTATAAAAATTTTCTCATCAATATGAGACATCGGTCTGGTAAATTTCAGAAAAACTTTTAAAGCAATATTATTGTCGAAAATCGATGGCCTGGGCGGCTTTCTAGGTAACAATGCCAACAGCTCTCAATTATATGTAGTCATAACCGATTTCTTCAGCTGTCAAATCTTTAACGTCTTTGAATTTTCTTCTTTGAAACCACAGAAGAGATTTCAGAAAAGCACATCGAGTCCTCATTCTAAGATATTTTGTTTTTGAAAAGGGCTTAATGCAATGAAGACTGGAAGACATGATCTTATCAGCTTGATCCCCATCCGGTTTTAATTCTTGATTTATTACCCCATCATACTTGATTTCTTTGAGAAAGGCAAAGAAGTCGTTGAAAGGCATTTCCCCTAAACCAAGCGGTAAATGTAAATCTTCTGTTTTTGTGCAATCAGAAATGTGTACATATACGATATCTTTCACCAATTCTTCTGGAATATCTAACCAAGTTTGCCAATCGTTCACATATCTATGAGAGATATCCAGTGCATGTCCAGTAATTTTCTTCCCTAATTGATCTTTTGCTTGATGGTAAAAATCAAGAAATTGTTCATCTGTAAAACCTACAACGTTTTCTAAAACCAAGGGAACTTCGATTTGTTCCATTCGCTCGAACATTAACTCATAAGAAGGATTAGGATCCTCAGGCATATGTGCAAGAACAAAAAGCATATTCAAATCGTCTTTTCTCTGATTAATGAAGGAGACAACCTCTTGCATATGAATTTCGTATGTCTCAGTTTTTGAAGAGAAATCAAAATTATCTCGATTAAAGATAGGTAAATGGAAAACTGTAGTTGCACTACCGAGACTCTTGAGAACGTCCTCCACCTTAGGAATAATGCGCCAATTGAACTCAAAGTGTTCTAGGGGAATTTTTCGCAACAATTTTACAATAAGATCTAAACCTAATCCTTTGATTGGTTCTAAGCCAAAGCCAATTCTCATAGAGTACACCAAGATTTGATTCCTAAATTTCCACTTATGGTAAGAGGGAATGAATGTTCACTGAATTTATTTTAATAGCTTTTGTCAAGAACCAAAAAAAGTGTAGAAAGAGAAAACGTGTCAAATAAAGTGTTTTCTCTAATCTTTAGATTTGAGCTTAATCCTTGCAAAAACTGAAATAACCATTACTAGAACGAACGGGATGTATGGAATATATGATCCAGATACAGTGGGTATTTCTTGTGGAACGGTTAAGTTTAGATTGAATATAGTTACATAAGTATCAGAAAAACCACCACTCTCATTTTGGTATGCGTTTTTGGTTGGGAAGTTCGTAGAACTAGTATAACCAGAAACAATGATATGACCATTGGAATTGATAGCTGCTTTCTGCCCTCTATCATCAGAATTCCCACCCAAGTAGGTCGAATACTTAACAGTTTCATTTAGAAAACCTTTAGCAACAAATGAATTTGATGACCCACCAACAGGTGTGGATTGATAAGGTTGTTCAATAGGGAGATTTAACGAAGTTGTTCTCCCAGTAATTGCAAAAACATTATCTTTTACTGCTACACCATGTATTTCATCAATGCCTGAGCCACCATAAAAGGAACTGAAAACTCTGGTTTGACCATCTGTTGAAAAAGCAGTAATAAATCCATCCATGGAACCACCACCATAAGAGCTTTGGAACGCATCATTGGATATTGGGAAATTATAGAATGAATTTGTACTACCCACAAAGATAATATTGTAATTCTCATCAAAAGTCAGGTCATATGCTCTATCTGCATCTGTTCCTCCGTAAAATGTTGAGAATGCTAAAGAGCCATTTGAGAAGAATTTAGCAAGAAAGGCATCATATGCTCCGTAATTATATGTACTATCATAGGCATCCTTGGTTGGAAAACCATTTGAACCAGTTAGACCTGTGAGTACAAGGTCGTCATTATGATCGAACTTATTGCAGATGCTCCCCTCATTACCCGTCGAACCAAGAAAGGTAGAGAACTCAATTGATTGTCCATTTGCTGCAAACAAGGTCACATACATGTCTGTTGACCCATCTGTTTTTGTAGCTTGATAAGCACTAACTATAGGAAAATCAGCAGAGTAAGTACTCCCTGATATAGCCATTTTATTATTTGAATCAAAATCAACTCCGTAACCCCAGTCATCCTCTGTTCCACCGAGGTAAGTCGAAAAAAGAAGCGAACCTGAACTACTGAATTTCGCGAGAAAGATATCAGTTAAATAAAACTCTCCACCATTATGAGTTCCTTGGTAAGCACTCTGAAGAGGCAAATCTGTTGAAGTTGTAGTGCCAACTACAGCAATTTCCCCTGCACTATTCACTGCTACGTTTGCTGCCCATTCTTCCCCACTACCACCAAAATACGTAGCAAAGATGAGTGATTGCCCGTTAGGACTTAGCTTGTAAATAAAAGCATCATATGACCTCCGCCAAAGGTCGCTTGGTAAGCATTAATCACCGGAAAATCTGTGGACGAACTAGTTCTACCTACTACGATAATGTTCCCAGAGGAATCAATAGTCATTCCTGATTGGCCAATATCTTCTGCATTCGCACGGTACTCTGCGCCACTCCCACCTAAATATGTTGAAACATTCAAATGATCAGGTAATGTTTCATCTGAAGTAGCTAATCTGTTTGAATTAATTACAGATCCAAAATTAAAGCTCATAACATTATGATTTCCTAAAATTAATACAGAGATTAAAACTGCACTGAAAAAAAGAATTAATGTTTTCCTGCCTTTTTCCTGTTGTTTTGCATTCAACTGCAACACCTAAGAATATTTATGTGGTGCGATATATAAGGAAAAGCATAGGATATCGAAATCAAAGGAAAGAACTCTAAAATATTAGAAATCATAATGATTATTCTTTGAAATCAATTATTCTCCATTTCCGTTCATCAAAATCGTATAAATCTTGAAGAGGAACAAAATTAAGCTTATGAAATCTAACTGTATAGAAAGTTGTTGCTAAACCTTGTTCTTCTAGATACTCTTGTATTACTTCTTTTATCGGATGAGTGTGAGCAACACCAGGTATATTGAATATGTGTCGATCATAAAGTTTTTTTTGTCCTAATTGTGAGAAAATTTGTAATTTATTGGTTATTAATCTAATATCCTTATCCGAATATCCATTTGAGGTTGGTATTTCAAAAATTAAAACATCGGGAATTCGCTTCATTAGATTTCTCATATACAATGAGAAAGATAAAAGTCCTTTATTTCTTGCTCGTAATTCATTCTGATATAGTAAATCTGTTTGGGCATCAATATCAGTAATTGGAATATCATTTTTCATATAGAATTTCTTGAATTCATTAATTGATACACCATATCTAGATCTTAGAAGAAGTTTAGAATTTAAGACAGATAGAAAATTGAGTAAATTTTGATCTAGATTCAAAGGTTTATCTTTTACAGGTAAAATTGAACTCCTTTTATGATGATAGAATGTGAATTTTCTCAATGATGTTTCATCTTGAGAAATAAAATTTCTGAAAGTGCTTATTGATGAATTATAGGGTAAATTTGTAATGGTGAAATTTCTATATGTTTCTCTTACCAATTGCAAACAATAATCATTGATTAATCCTTTATCTTTCATTCTATTTAATTTGTATTCAAGTTGCTTACTAATTATGTGAGGACAATTTAATGCCGGAGAATATAGAACATCTATTTTAGAATCAGTTCCTAGAAATATGGATCTTAAATAAGGAATTTTGATTAGGTCTTGAGTTAGTTTTTCAGTAATACTTCTTTTATTTAAAGTAATTTTAAACAAATAGTTATGTAAATTTATCTTCTCATAATTAATATCTGTTCGCCAATAAGTAGTAAAAGATTCATTTAACGCCTTAAATCGTTTAGCAATTGTTTTTTGAGATAAATCTAATTTTCGAGCAATATATGAGGTAGTTCCTTTTTCAGGTCCTAACTCAAGAAGTAATTCAATTATTTCTATAAGTTTCAAATTAGTATAAAATGGTAAAATCGAATCCCCTTCTTTGATGGTTTTTGAGAAGGTCCAATCTGAAAATTGTTTAATAATTTCTTTTGAATTACTTAACTTCTTCTTGAGTGTTTTTTCATACTCTTCTAAAACATCAGAAAAAGGGACGTTATTTCTAATAAGTAGTAAGAGTAAGTTATCCCAATAGTACATACTAAAGCCTGCAATTTCCTCTGAATATATTTTTGATCTTATTGCAGAAAGTATGGGATTATCTATTGTATCAATTTTGAATAATTCAACAACAAGTAGAATTGTTATGATATTGATTATTGCTTCAATAATTCCATCTTTTTCAATCTCGAAGAAGAGTAGAAGGCTTTCTTTGATAATTAAAAAAGTTAAAAGGTAAATTCTTGTTTTTGATTGCATGGCCAATATCCAATCTGCAAACACTACTCTTTCATTTAAACGATTTAAACCAAAATCTGCTCCTAAATCTTCTTTTACCTTGCCAAAAGTGATATTTCTCCTTTCAATTTTAGGAGAGAAATTCAAATAATTCGAAAGAATAGATATTATACCTTTCATTTGCTTATTAAGTAATTCAGTAATTTCTGACTTCTTCATTGTAGCAAGATCAGCTAAAAAAAATAGCTTTTCAATTATCGCATCTCGAAAAGGAGGTTTCATTGATTAATCAACTTTTTTTAAAGTAGTTTGCTTATGTTATTTAAACTGAAATATCCAAATTTAACCTTTTTTACTTAAATAAGTATCTAAATAATGTTCCTAATTCCTAGAATAAGAATCAGAAGATTTTTGTCGCTTTTTTCTAAGTGTGATTTTTCGAATTTTAAAATCAGAAAAACAATTTTTTTGTGTTTTAAGCAAAGGAAAAAATCAACCCTAAGGT
>JAGMDP010000095.1 GCA_023128635.1 Candidatus Heimdallarchaeota archaeon
GCAAAAGTGGAGAAAAAGAAATCTGACAAGAAAATTCTTGGAAGGAAGAAAACCTCCCCTAAAGAAAAGGCGGAAAAGAAATAATTCGGAGGTTAAAAAATGGCAGATACAAATTTAATAAGTTTAGTAGAAAAAGAACATATAGTCTCATTATTGGATCATGGAAAAAGAACTGATGGACGAGCCTTTGACGAATTTAGAAAAATATCGATCATACCTGGCTATGTTGTAAAAGCTGAAGGTAGTGCAATCGTAAAAATAGGTCGCACAAAAGTTATTGCTGGAGTAAAAGCTCAACTTGGAGCACCTTTCCCTGATACTCCCGATTCAGGTGTAGTTACTACAACTGTAGAATTAGTTCCAATTGCTTCACCAATATTCGAATCTGGTCCTCCAAGAGCGAAAGCCATAGAGCTTGCTAGAGTAGCCGATAGAGCTATACGTGAGTCAAAATGTGTAAACAACGATTCATTAGTATTACTACCTGGGAAAAAGGTCTGGATTCTATTCATTGACATTTATGTGCTAGATCAAGATGGTAATCTTTTTGATGCATGTGAACTTGCTGCTCTTTCAGCATTAATGAATGCTCGAATTCCAGAGACAAAAATCGTTACTGATGAAGATGGCAATGAAGATGTTGAACTCTTAGAAACAACCAAACCATTGAAACTAGATTACATACCAATTAGCTGTACTTTTGGAAAGATTGGAAAACACATAATTGTTGACCCAGTCTTGAAAGAGGAAGGCATTGAAGATGCAAGAATCACTTTTGCGTTTAGAGATGATGATAAAATCTGTGCTACACAAAAAGGTGAAAACGGAACTTTCACAGTAGATGAACTAAAGAAATGCATTGACATTGCATCAGAAAGAACGAAAGAAATAAGAAGTCAACTAGATAAAATCACAGACGCGAAAGCTTATCCTTGGTCTGAAGAGACATAAAGAAGAGATAAAAAACAAAAGCTCAGAGGATGGAAACATTGACAAGAAAAACAAAAAAAGTTGGTTCCACAGGTCGTTTTGGACCTCGATATGGTTCACAGCTTAAGAAGCGCTTCCTCAAAGTAGAAAACAGCATGAATGCAACACACAAATGTCCCAGTTGTGCAAGTCCCAAAGTGAAACGAAAATCCGTTGGGATTTGGAACTGCAAAAAGTGTGGTTTAAGTTTTGCTGGAGGAGCTTGGATACCAGTAACACCAACTGGAAGATCTGCAGCTAGAACTACATTGAGTTTAGAAGATCAACGGCTTGGTAAGACAAGGAAATGACTGAACGAGACATAGCTCCCTATGAAAAGTTCGTTCTAACGACATCAAGGAAGCCCAGTCAGAGAACACGATCATTTATTCGTGATCTGGTACGGGTTATCCCTTGGTCTTTTCATTTTACAAGAGGATCTCGTAGTCTAAATGATTTAGCTGATGAATTAGCTGTTTTAGGGATTAATCGACTCCTAATTGTACATGAGAAAAAAGGAAACCCAAGTTTAGTCAAATTCTATAAACTAGACGAAGGCAAATTAATGGAGAGGGATTATCGACTAAGAATAAAGGGTATAAGTTTATCCAGGGAGTTACGAAGAAATCGAACAATTTTCACAGCAGACTCGAAATTACAAGTGATTAATCACAGCCAATCCGATTTTGGTGAACAATTATACACAATGCTATCTTTATTCTTTAATTTTGAACGAAAAAGAGAATTACCTAGAGATGCGATTATGAAAGGAATTGCAATTATATTCGCTGATAATAAAGAAGGGTTAATTATCTTAGATTTCCAACAAATCGAATCAAAAGAGATGATTGGTCCTCGTATTTCTATTTCGGATGTTTTTTTGGGCAAAAAAGGGGAAGCGATACGATCGCTAATGAATTTAATTGGAATAGGAAAGAGAAACGAAAAACAATCCAAATCTAATGGGTAACTAAAATCCTTGGAGGGTTTCAAATAACCAAAGGAAAAGATGAGGTAGTAAATATTCCAGAATCCATGGAATTTACATCGGAATTAATTATAAAATCAGAAAATCCTGATGAGATAAAAGCAGTTTATAATGCACTGAAACCCGAAACAACTGTAATGATTTCTTCAAGAGGAAAAACAGAGATAAAAATTCAAGATGAAAAAACATTAATTATGTATTTTTTTGCTGCTGATTTTATATCCTTACGTGCTATGATTAGTTCATATCTTAGATGGATAGAAACAGCTTTTTCGACTATTAGAATCTCTGAGAAAAATTAAATTCTAAAGAATAAAAATAGGCATTCCATTAAGGTAAAAAGATTTTTAATATAGTGAGAATCGAAACACTAAAAAGCAACTCATTCAAAGAATGAGCTTAGAGGAATAAACATGACACACGGTTCAGTTCAAAAAGCTGGAAAAGTCAGAAATTCTACCCCAAAAGTAGAAAGAAAACATCACATTTCAAGATCTCCAAGGCTTCGAAACAAACACAATTATTACAAGCGCTATGTAAAGGGTATACCAACTGGTCAACAGTCAAGCGCAAGAAGAAGACGAAGAAGATAAGGATTTTTTCTTAATAGGGTATATCAAATACCCTTCCTTAACAATCTTTTAGTATTTTAAAAGAATATTCTATAATAATATCATTTTGTAAATTTCAAAGTAAATATTAATTCATATGAGTAGGAAGATTGTGATTCTTGGTAAAGAAAGCATATAGGGAAATTGTAGAGATTCTGTTAAAAAATCCTCCTAAATCGAGTAAAGAGCTCTCGAAAATAAAACGAGAAATATGCAAGAAATATTCCCTGAATTCATTTCCAAGAAATAGTGATATTTTGCAAATGGCAACAAAGGATGAACGAGAATTTGTTTTACCATTTCTAGTAAAGAAACCAAGTAGAACTTTATCTGGTGTTGCGGTTGTTGCTGTTATGAGCAAACCTCTTCCATGCCCACATGGTAAGTGTACAATGTGCCCCGGCGGTCCGGATCAAGACAGCCCGCAATCTTATACTGGTTTTGAACCCGCAGCAATGAGAGGACAAATGCATAATTATGATCCAAAAGAACAAGTTATTGCTAGATTGCAACAACTCGAGGCAATAGGACATAACACTAGTAAAATAGACTTAATATTAATGGGAGGAACCTTACCTGCAGCACCGTTAGATTATCAAGAGTTTTTCATTAAGGGATGTCTTGATGGAGTCACAAAAAAGAATACAAAATCAATAGCTGAAGCAATTAAAGCTGCTGAAAAAAGTAAAAGACGATGTATAGGTATAACGGTCGAAACAAGACCCGATACCTGTTCTTTAGAAAATTTGAAGAGAGAACTTAACTGGGGAATTACTCGAGTAGAACTTGGAGTTCAAGTGGTAAATGATGAGGTCTATAAAAGAATCAATCGTGGTCATACAGTTGAAGATGTAACCATTGCGTTCAAAAGACTACGCGATCTTGGCTTAAAAGTTACTGCGCACATGATGGTTGGTTTACCAGGAATTTCATGGGAAGAAGAATTAGCAAGTTATAGAACGTTAATGACAGATTCCCGTTTCGTACCTGATGAATTGAAAATCTATCCTTTAATGTTAATGGAAAACACAAAGCTATATGATGAGCATATGGCTGGAGATTATCAAGCATTAACTTTTAATGAAACAGTGAAGCGAGTAGCAGAATTTAAAGCATATACATTACCAAGTATGCGCATTAAACGAGTTCTAAGGGATATTCCTGCAACGAAAATTTTTGCTGGACCAAAGAAAAGTGATTTAAGAGAATATGCCCAGAAATTCCTTAAGGAATCTGGAAGAACTTGTCGCTGCATCAGATGCCGGGAAGTCGGTCATAAGCAACAAAAGGGGATAATTCCTTCTGAGAAAGACATTGAATTGGTTAGAAGAGAATATAATGCCTCAGGCGGAAAAGAAATATTTTTGTCCTTTGAAGATACTTCACAAGATATTATTCTTGGTTTTCTAAGATTACGTCACCCATCAGAAGATAAAATCATCTCAGTGGTTAATGATAAATCGTTTTCAATTATTAGAGAAATTCATATTTATGGATCCGTTGTAGGAATAGGCGCACAAGCAGACCGAAAATTTAATTGGCAACACAAAGGTTATGGAACGAAACTTATCGATGAAGCAACAAGGATATCAAAAGATGAAGCAGGTAGTGAATTGCTTTTAGTTACCAGTGGCATAGGCGTAAGAGAATACTATGCAAAAAGAGGTTTCAAGAGATTAATGCCTTATATGGCAAAACCATTAACGAGAGATACTTAATCGAATTTAATTAAACTTTCTCGGTATACATCTGGTTTTTCAAAACCTAATAAGTTCAGGATTGTTGCTGCTACGTTACTTAATCCAGGAT
>JAGMDP010000096.1 GCA_023128635.1 Candidatus Heimdallarchaeota archaeon
AGACTGGATTTGTTAGTAGTTCATTTGTTACTGGGTCGACCCCAGCAATTTCTGTGACTGCGACTGTTCTTCTCATGAATTTTCCACCTAGTCTTACTTTGGCTTGTACGCAAACGATGTCAAGAGATCGCAATAACGTTCTCGGGATATTCATTGGTTCTGATTCTAATCTATGAATGACTGATTCTACAGAGTCTCCGTGTATAGTAGCTAATCCAAGGTGCCCTGTTGCCATTGATTGGAACAACATGTATGCTTCTTCACCACGAATTTCACCTACTAATATATAGTCAGGTCTTTGTCTTAGAGCTGCTTTGAGTAGATCAAACATAGAGATCTCTCCTCGTTTTCTTCCATCCTTTTCGATTCCTCCGAAACCCAATCTCGCAACAGCTGGTATCCAGTTTTCATGCGGAAGATTAACTTCTGCAGTGTCTTCTATCGAGATGATTTTTGCATCTGGTAGAATAAACATGGATATACAATTTAGTAAGGTTGTTTTCCCGGACGCGACTCCACCAGCAATCATAACTGAATGTCGATTTTCGATGACAAACCAGTAAAATGCTCCAATCAGTGGGTCCATAGTATTGAGTAAAACGAGATCAGTAATGGTCATAGGATCAGATCGGAATTTACGAATAGTAAAAGTAGAACCCCTCTGAGTAACTTCTTTACCATAAGTAATATTGATACGACTTCCATCAGCTAGTGAAGCATCAACAATAGGATTTGCTACACTAATATGACGACCAGACCTCTGAGCTAGCTTAATTACGAAAGAATCTAATTCCTCTGCATCATCAAAGACAATATTTGAGGGAATGGATTCATGTTTCCTATGCCAAACATAAAGTGGAACGCCAACACCGTCACATGAAATATCTTCGATCATGTGATCTTTTAGCATTGGTTCTATTTTTCCAAATCCGAGCAAGTCTCTCTGAACATAGTACAGAATTCTATCAAAGGATTCCTCTTTCAATTTCAAATTGTAATCCTTAACAATATCAAAGACTTTTCTTCGGAGATATTCTGCGGCACGATCTTTTTCTTTCAGAAGAGAGAAATCAACGTCTAATTCCTCAATGAGTATTTGTTTGATAATCTTGAATTTTTCTTCTTCCTTCTGCTCTAACGGAACTTCTACAACAATATATTGTGTTCTATTAGATAGAGGATCTGTTTGAATCAAACAATAGCTAAAGGGAGGAATTAGCGGATAAGTTTCCTCAAGAACTGGAGCAGATTCAATTGAGGAGACGGATCTAAACTTATCATCTTCTGGAGGGATTTTTTCTGACATTTTTTCTGCACACCTTACTATTACCAAATAACAATTTTAAATGAGTCGGTTCCTTCAGTTCTTTGAAAACTGATGAAATGCTGAAGTTCACCGCTTGTGATTAATGGTAAACCATTACCTGCAACATTACTTAATGTGACATTTCTCCAAGGAACAGTTGTTTCAAACTGAGCAGAACCAACAGCCTGATCAGAGGTATCGGTTGCTTCTATAAAGAAATGTTTTGCACCCGGGAGAGCTGTGAATGAAACTTCATATGAATGCCCTGAAACATCATAAGGAAGAGTCAAGGAACGATTAATCATAACTTGAGTTAATGGGTCCATACTTAAGCCTAGTTCTAAGATGTCCTTCAATTCATTAGCAATAATAGTTGCAATCTCATTCAGTTCTACCTCTATAGTATTCTCTAGTGTACTTTGATTGATTGCATTGAAGGTGATAGTAACACCAGCAATAGTTAAGACGCCTATAGCGACGACAGATATATACATGACCCAATCTGAAGCCATTTTTTTATCTCCGAAATGCTCTCATTTAGATAATATTGTAATATCAACATCAGTTGATAAATCTATTCTTTGTGAATTTCCGAGCGTATGCTCTTTTCAACTATTATATTATCATCAAAAAATCTTTTCATTCTAACAAATAAAGTTTTTCCAAAGAAAAAAATTCTAAAATAAAAAAAGGAAAGTAATATTGGAATAAAATCCAATATCAACTATTATCATTTTAGTTTCTTTTTAAGAAGTTTAGGGACCTCGCTAAGTAGACGAGCAACACCAACACCTGCTTCTTCGAGAACTTTAATCTTAGAAGCAGCAGTGCCTTTTCCACCAGAAACAATAGCTCCAGCGTGGCCCATTTTCTTGCCAGGAGGTGCTTGTCTTCCGCCAATAAAAGCAACGACTGGTTTTGAAACATGTTTTTTAATGTACTCTGCTGCATGTTCCTCTTCAGTTCCGCCAATTTCTCCAATTAGAACTATTGCTTTTGTATTAGGGTCTTTTTCGAATAATTCAAGTCCTTCTACAAAACCCATCCCATGACTTGGATCGCCACCAATACCGATACAGGTTGTTTGACCTATTTCTTCTTTAGTCATATTCCAAATGACTTCGTATGATAGAGTCCCACTTCTAGCGATAACACCGACATTACCAGGTTTAAAAATAACATTAGGCATTATTCCTAACTTGCACCCATCTGTTGAAACTAAGCCAGGAGTATTTGGTCCCAATATTGTTATTCCTTTTTCTTTTGCTTTGGTAACAGCTCTTGCAGCATCCCAAACTGGGACATGTTCTGTTATTACAATTATGAGTGGAATATTTGCATCTATTGCTTCATTCATTGCTCCACTAGCGAATTTTGCTGGGACGAATATCACTGTGGCATCAATTTCATGTTTTTCTTGTGCTTCCTTTATAGTATTGTAAACAGGGACGCCATTGACTTCTTGTCCTCCTCTTTTTGGAGTAACACCAGCAACAACTTTTGTTCCATAATCTATCATTGCTTTAGAATGGAATGTTCCTTGATTTCCAGTTATTCCTTGGACTAGAACTTTTGTATCTTTATCTACTAAAATTTTCATTTTTCCACCCTACCATTATTTTGATTTGGCAATTTCTACTGCTCTCTTTACAGCAGGTTCCATTTCAGTAAAAGCGTTCATTCCCGCTTTATCTAGGATAGCCATGCCTTCTTTTTGTTTTGTTCCAACTAAACGAACTACGAAAGGCATTTTAAGACCAAGCTTTTCTCGAACTTCGACAACAGCATTTGCTACATCATCACATCTGGTTATTCCACCGAAGATATTGACGAGTAAGACATCAATGGCTTCACCTTCTTCACCTACTGCTTTGACTATACTCAAAGCATTTAGTACTCTTTCAGTACTGGCCCCACCACCAACATCCAAGAAGTTTGCTGGACGACCACCAAATTCAGCGATAAGGTCAACTGTGCCCATTACTAAACCAGCACCATTTCCAATAATGCCAATATCACCATCTAATCGAACAAAAGCAACATCAAAACTAGCTGCTTTATCCTCGAGAGGATCATCTGGAATTCTTTTATCCATAAATTCTTGGTATAAAGCATTGCGATAGATTGCATTGTCATCTATGATCACTTTAGAATCAAGAGCTATAACCTGTCCATCATCCAGAATTGCTAGAGGATTGATTTCTATTAGTTGTAAATCTTTAGTATGCATTGCTTCCCACATTTTAACTAAGATATCTGTGAGTTGCTTCAATTCATCATCTTTGAATCCTAAGCTTTTTGATAATTCAGTAGCATGCTTTGAAGTGAATTCAAAATCAATAGGATAACGTTCTTTTCGTACTTTTTCAGGAGTTTCTTCTGCAATAGCTTCAATGTCAACGCCACCTTCGGTACTCATTATGAAAATAATCTCTCTGGAATAAGTATCAAACATGGTGCTAATGTATAATTCATTGGCAATTTTTGCAGCTTTTTCAATCAAAACATTTTGAACTTTCATATCTTTGATTGTTCCTGCTAGGATTTTAGGAGTGAGTTCTTTTAACTCCTTCTGATCCTTCACCACTTTTATTAATCCTGCTTTTCCTCGTCCTCCGTGAAGGATTTGCCCTTTGACAACAACAGGATAACCCAATTCTTCTGCGACAGCAATTGCTTCCTTCAAGTTATATGCAACTTGACCTGGAAGCAATGGAATGCCTGCTTCTTGGAAAATTTTTTTTCCTTCAAATTCAAGTAAAAGACCCAATTGACTAGGCTCCTTTCTAGTTTTTATTAATAATTAAATTCGAATATTTGATATATCTTTTGGGAATTTTAATGAAATAAAAGCATTTTGAAAAGAATCACAAGTAACTTGAAAACACCCCAAATTGTCCTAATTACCTTTGATTTTAGGCGAAAATTTTATACTAGTGAATTTCTTCATTGACTAACGTGATTTATCATGAGTATGTGTGAAATGGATGAATATAGAACAATATCCGAGCTTCGAAAAAGAAACGTGATGAGTAGAGATGGACTCAAAATCGGACGGATAATTGATGTTGTATTTGATTCGAATCATCGTCTACATTCATTTATTATTGGCGGAAGTAGATGGGAAGAACTTCGTGAATTTCTTGGGTTTATTGAGGATATAGATCCTGTTATACCAGTTACATCTGTTATGGAAGTAACAGAAGAATCAATTACTATAAACATCCCAAAAGAAAAGCTGAAACACAAGCTAGAAGAGGATGTTATTCCGGAGGGTGCTTTTACTTATCTTGGACTCAAACGAACGAAAATTTACGATAAAAATGATCAGAAATTCGGCAAAGTAATCAATTTAGTCTTCTTACCATGCGGAGAACCAGCCTTTATCGTTGGTGGCTCAGGAATGGAGGAATTTGCAGAATCCATTAAATTTGAGGAAAATATTGACTTATTGTTACCAATGGAGTACATTGACTATATAGACCATAAAGGAATTAAGTTGAAAACTCGAGTTAGCGAATTACAATTGACAAAAGACAATAAACCAATGGATAAGGAAACACAAAGAGTATACTTGAATTCTCTCAAACGAAAAGGTGATGCAAAAACACAATTATTAATGCGACCTAAACCAGAAGAATTCCATGATTTTGCTAGATTTAGCTGAGTTTCTGAAATGATGAAGCTAGCAATGCTTCTTCATTTATTCTTTTATTCTTCATTTTCATCAGATTCATCTGTAGAATTATCTTCTTCATCTTCAGTAAATGGATCTGGTCCTTCTAAATCATCAAGCATAGAGGGAAACATTTCACGAGCTGAATCTTTATCTACAGGAATTGAGGATTCAACATCATCAACTGATTCTTCAGTGGCTTCACCCTCAAGACCGATTCTTGCCATAAAGCTATCAATGGATTTGGTATCTCTTTCCTCAACACGTTTTTCTTTTATAATTCGTTTCGTTCTCCAACCTAGTTGTCTTTTCAAAACACCTTGGTCTTGTGATAAACCAAAATAATCTGAAAACATTGGAGTAGTTCTTAATTCCAGTGTTTGTTTAACTCGGACAGCTTTTACAAACCCATTTCTAATGAGACTTTTAACGTGATGATATGCTTGTTGACCTCTAACAGCAGCAACAGTTGACTGCATGACTGGCTGTTGGTAGGCTATCATAGCGAGTGTTCTTAACTCAGCTAAAGTTAAAATTGGTTGTAAAGTTATTTCTTTAACATTTTCACCAACATCAGCTCGAACTTGAAAAACAAATTTTCTCCCTGGCAATTCAATAATTTCAAAACAGCTAAAGTGTTGTCGGTATTTTTCTTGTAGATCCCGAATGATTGAACCAATTTCACTTGTATCTAAACCAGTAACTTGTGCTAATTCTGTAATCTGTACTGGTCTTCCGGCTAAGTAAAGTGCTGCTTCTATTATCTGTTGATTCTTTATCTTAACCATCTGTTTTTCTTCATCAGAGATGGGAAATTGTTCATCCATGAACTTAATTTGTATGTTTCTTTTATTAAATGTTCTATTATCGTGAGCAATACAGTTACTGGAATAAATTAAATCTAAGCTTTCTTTTTTGGCGAATTTATTAGAATCTAAGAAAAATGAAGTACGAATTTCTTAGTTACTGATATGGCAAGTATAAGACTTAGAAGCAATGTTGTGTATTAGAGATGAAATAAATTTGAATATGTGCGAACTTACAAAATTTGAAAATATCTCAGATATGAGAAAAAAAGTACTCGTCTGTGCAGATGGTAAAAAAATCGGGCATATAAGTGACATAATATTTGATAAAAAACTCAATATTAAATCATTCATTATTGCAGGTAGCTTCTGGGAAGAATTCAGGGAATCATTAGGAATCATAGATGATATTGATCCGGTAGTTCCCGTTGATCATATACTAGAA
>JAGMDP010000097.1 GCA_023128635.1 Candidatus Heimdallarchaeota archaeon
TAAGATTATTTATATTTTAGTTACAAATTGGGTATATTATTATTTCTATTTATTGGATTCTCTTTTTTTCTTCTGAAAAGGTATAATTTGATGGAAATCATTCTTCTTCATTTATGGGATATCCTGCATTCTTCCATGCACTCATACTTCCGAAAACTCCAATGACATCTTTAAAACCTTTTTCGTGCAAGTAGCTTACCCCAGTAAATGTTTTGAAACCTGAATCACAATACACAATAACTCTTTTGTCTTTTGGAATTTCTTTGAATCTCTGCGGAAGATCTCCTAGAAAAATATGCTTAGATCCTTTTATTTGACCATTTTCCTTTACACTATAATTTGTTCTAACATCCAAGATAAAGAGGTCTTCATCATCTAGATTCTTTTTTAATTCATGAACTGACCAGACCTTTGTTTCATGATAATTCTCTCCAGCCATATACCAATTTCTGAATCCTTGTAGATATCCAATTATGTTATCAAATCCTAATCTAATTAAATAATTTATACTTTGATTTATTTCTTGATGTGTACTTTTAATTAACACAATCGGTTTTTCATAATCTAACATCCACAAAGCAAAAGTAGGCAGGCCATTTTTCCAAATACTTAATGTATTTTCTATGTGTCCTCCAGCAAAACTCTCTGGTTCCCGAATGTCTACGATTTGAACATCCTTAGTCATATAATCTTTTAATTCTTCTACTGTTAAAGTGTGTGGCTTAATTTCATTTCTAAGAATAGGAGCTCCTTCCAAGTTGAATTTTTCAATATACTTCATATTTGGAGCGATTTCAAATTTCTCTTTCGATTTGTATTTAATGAATTCCTCTTTTGATAATTGTAAAGGGGTATTTGTTCTCTTTTCATATCCAATGGTTGTAAAGGGTAACCCGCTAATTCCTCCACCACATATCGATCCAGCTCCATGAGCGGGTAAAACAATTGTTCCTTCGGGCATTTTTAAGAGCTTGTTAAATAAACTATCATACAACCATTTAGCAGCTTCAAGTTGTTTTTTCTCATCTCGATAGAAATCAACTCTTCCAACGTCTCCGGCAAATAAAGCATCACCAGTACAGACCATTATAGGATTCTCAGGATCGGTATCGGTTTTTACTGTTATAGATATGCTCTCAGGTGTATGTCCTGGTGTTTCGAGGATTTCAAATTCAAGATCATCTATTATGAATTTGTTTCCTTCTTTTACTGGGTTGCCATATTTAAAATCAAGTCTGTGACCATGATATATTTCTGCTCCGGTCATAAAAGCAAGTTGAGGTGATCCATTAACAAAATCCTCATTTCGATGCGTGTCGAAAATAGTTGTTATTTTTACATTGTGAGTTTGAGCATATTCTAAATAGATATCCACATCCCTACGAGGATCAATTACAGCTGCTTCTGAAGAAGAAGCAATAAAATATGAATTACTTGATATTCCCTTAGAAACGATTTTTTCAAATTTCATTTACTAACACCGATTGTGATATTCCTAATGATGTAATCTTAATTATAGGTTAAAAAAATGATGTCTTAAATAATTAAGATATGAGAGTTTTCTATTGCTAACTCTCAATAATTCAATTCTTAGTAAAGCTATTCTGTTTGAGCTTCAGTTTCTGAATCAGTTTCTACTTTTACTTCTTCTACTTCTTTATGAATGATAATCATTGGTCCATTGTATTTGAATTCTTTAAAGGATTTCAAGAAGTGCTTTATATTTAGTGCTATAGCATTTTTGCTATGGAAAACACATTCATAGAAATCTTTCTCACTAAAAGGTAAGATTTTCTCCTTCCAAATTCCAACAGAATTATCTGCCATGTATTCATCTATGGAAACACTAATAGCTTGAATGACCTTCTCAACCTCTTCTCCGAATTGTTTATCATACATGTAGGTTCGCCTACGCAGTCTTTGACCCCAGAGTTCCCCTTTATGTTTCTGCATAAGTTTGATCTTCTCTGAATGATCAGTATTAGGTAATTGATTATCTAGATAAAATGCAAGTATGGTTGTTTCTAACATAAATCTAAGTTCTAAGAGTGCAGAATGATAAAAGCCCCATGATGCTAAGTTTTGTACATTTGCTAATCTCTTAGTAAAAGCATGCATCTCCATAAATACAAGAGAATTCTCATATTCTGCTAGTTTTTCATCATTTTCTTCTAGGAACAATTTAAAATCCCTGTTGAAATTTTTGATAACATTTTTCCAAGTATCGTACGTTGACTTAGAATGCTTCTTTGTAATACGTTCAATTTTTTGTCCTGCTTTTACTGATTTAAAAGAATTCAATCCTATTGAAAACATAACATTACACCCATGTTTTACTATTCAATCAACCTTTTATTTATAATCTTACTCATAAAGAAAATTTATTTTTACGTAAAAGGTTTGGCAATATTTTATATATATAAAATAGTATTACCTACTCATTAAGGGCAATGATTGAAAAATTATAAATAGTCCTTTGCTTATTGCTTTAGTCAATAAAGAAATATTTCAAAATATAGAACTTTAGTATAAAAAATGGCTAGAAACTAATCAGGAGATAAGGCAATTTGATTACTGCAGTGCAACTATTCCTAATTATTGGTGGCAGTGGCTATTTAGTTTTAGTATTTTTTGCTTTATTCTATTTTCTAGGAACAATAAGCGGAAAGAAAGGAGTAATGCCAAAAAAACCTGTTAAGGATGATTATGAGCAACCCTTTGTCAGCATAATTGTTCCAACGTATAATGAAGAGAGAAATATTGCGCTTTGTTTGCAATCTCTGAAAGAGTTGAATTATTCCCGATATGAAATCATCGTTTCAGATGGTGGGTCAACTGATAGAACAGTTGAAATGGCAAAATCATTTGTTGATAAAGTAGTAGTAGATAAAGTTGTACCTCCAGGTTGGGTTGGAAAGAATTGGGGATGCCATTTAGGATATAAAGAAGCAAAAGGTGATTATTTACTCTTTGTAGATGCAGATACAGAGCATACACCAGAATCTCTCAAGCATTTTATTAAAGTAGCAATGGAAAGAAATGCTGCATTAGTAAGTGTCTTCCCATTTCAAAGAATTAAAAGCTGGTGGGAAAGCATTAATCCTGTTTTCTATTTCGCATCCAATTTGACATATGGAGGAAGAAATAGTGTAAACAATCCCGATAAACAGAAGAGTTATACCGCTTCAGGACAATATATGCTTTTTAATCGCAATGATTACGAAGCTTTTGGAGGGCATGAAGCACTCAAAGGTTCGATTGTCGAAGATCTTGCTCTAGCTCGAACTGTAAAGAAGAAACTTCGACGGCTGTTTTTTATTGATGGTTCCAAACTAGTCTATACACGTATGTATCCAGATTCACCAAAACAATGTTGGAATGGCTGGAAGAAGTGTCTCTTCCCAGGAACAAAACTTACACCTCCAAAACAAATCACTGGAGCACTGTTGTGGTTTTTATGGGGAATGTTTGCCCCTATAGCACTTGCTTTAACAATCAGGTTTTATCTTCTTAATCCAATTGGTCTTCAATGGCTCTATATTCTATTTGCATCTATCTTGTATGTTGTTTGTGGTTTGTCAGTGTTTATTTATTGGAATAAGAAAGGAGCTCACCAATGGGTTACCTATACTTTTTATCCCCTTGTTTTCTTTATGTTTTGTTTCTTATTGGGTTATTCCGCTTTGGAATTGAGTATCACTAAGAAGACAACTTGGAGGGGAAGAGAATATGAACCTGATTTATTTGTGGGATCAAGATACCGAAATGGGGATCAATTCGTAGATGATAATAGATTAGCTCAACTAGAAACTGATGTGGAAGTTGAATTAAACGAACAAATAAATTCTGGATTATTTTGATTGCTTTTTTATTAAGTCGTATTCTCCATCTCAGAGCAAAATCTTTTTCAATAAGAATCCAACAGAAGAATAACAACGAGGTTTCAAACTCATGATCCTTGAAGGCGTGGAAATCGAAGATACTTACTGTGAAGCATTCGAAGGCATGGTTGTTCGCTTAATGGTTACATTAAGAGATGAACAATTAATGCAATATACCGCAGCTCAATGCACAGCTTTACCATCAGTTGTAGTCGGTCGAACTGAAGCTGGTTTAGAACGTTGGATACGAGGAGATGAAACTCCAGACAAGAATCTTGGTTTTATTACTCAAATTTGGGGCGGTTGGGATCCAAATAATCCGGAGAAAAGTAAGAAGAGATTTTACAAAGAACTTGGATTAAGAATAAGGCAAGGAATTTTGGTAATTCCAACTACAACTGTTTTTAATGCTCTTGAATCCAAGACAAAATTCGATTTAATGGAAAATGTAGGACATTGTGGTGATGTCTACCAATCAGAAACTGTTCTATTCAATCGAAATATGATAAAGATTCCATTAATGATGGGTGATTGGTTTATAGAACGAGAAATTGGTTATCAAATGGGTGTTTCTGGTGGGAACATTTGGTTGATGTGTGATTCTGAGAAAGCAGCTTTGAAAGCTGGAAAAAGAATATTGAATGCCCTAATAGATATACCTTATATTATAACTCCTTTTGCCATTTGCTCTGCAGGATCTAAAACTGTCTATGACGATCAACCTCATCCCGAAATTGGTCCCACTACAAATCATCCTTATTGTCCTACCTTAAGAAATCAAATAGCTGCCAGCTTAGTTCCAGAAGGTGTTGTAAGTATCCCTGAGATTATTATTAATGGTTTAAGCATGAATGATGTTAAACATGCGATGAAGATTGCCATGAGAGAAGCTGTTAAAGTAAAAGGAGTTTTGAAGATTTCAGCTGGTAATTTTGGTGGCAAATTAGGGAAATACAAAATCGAATTAAATGAATTATATAATGATATTGTAAGAAATAAGTGAGAATTTTCCACTTTATTTCTTTTTATCTTCTTTTCTTCGGTGAATATTCACTGTCTCTCCCGAATGTTTCCTCACATATTTTGTTTACTTCCTTAGCATATTTTGCATTAGCAAAAACATACATACGCCAAAGATCTTCATATGCATCCTCTATAGATTTTATATCTGCAGAAGGATGAGGTCTTACATTTAATTGAACGATCTTCTTATCCTTATTTTTGATTAGTACTTCTGCTTCTTTCAAGGATGAGGAGCTTAAACAATGAATGATTACATCGGCTTTGTTTATTGAATTATTTTTAGTCATCTTTTGCAATCGATCTATTATCATATCTTCAATTTGTTCCCTTTCAGGTGTTGGAGGATTAAACTTTTTAATATATTCGTCTCTGCTTTTTCTGGAACTTAAAGTTGCACTTGATAATACATATGCTCTTTTCAAAAGCCGTCTGTTTTCAACTCTCTCGACCAATTTTCTAATTGGCGAGTCCTTTGGTTTTTGTTTGGGGTAGCCTTTTAGAAAATTAAACAAAGTCCAATCATTTAGAGTGTAGAGAACATCTCGAGAAATTTGGCCTTCTTTTACAGCAAGCTCGACTGCTTTTGATATCATTGCTCCAGAAGAAAGTTTAGCATGATGGAAATAAACTCTTTCAGTAAGGAAATATCTTAATCGTAGTAAATGTAAAACTTCTGATCTCGCATCTGAACGCTCCATACGGTTCTTTACGAAATTGAGAACAAGTTTTCCATCTTCTACTATGAAATAATTGAAAACACGGTTATCATAGTTTTTGTTTATTCCTGTGTAATAACAATCTCTCCTGATGTAATCCAGCAGGTCGGCACAAATTGTATCATTAATAACTTGTCCTTTCCATGGATCCTCTCGAGACTTTATAGTAGGATCTTTTTGGGATAGCATTTTCAAGATTTGATTCTTGTATCCTAGTTCTTCCAATAAATCTCCTAACTCACCTTTTGATAGCACCTTTCTGAAGTTTTCACTCTTATCGTGTCTTTCGAAAATTTTTCGTTCATCTTCAAAAGTATGTCCATAAGGAACATGTGTAACATCATGAACTATGCCCGCAATTGAGATGAGTTCTTCGGTCTCCTGATCTATTGGATAACCATTTTGTTTAACATTTTGAATAATTATCTTAGCTAAAAAACTTGTACCAATAGAATGATCGAATCTAGTATGCATTGCTCCTGGATAAACCAAATAAGTAGTTCCTAGTTGCTTTATACCACGCAATCTTTGAACTTGCAAACAATCAATAACTCTCGCTTCATTATCACTGAATTTAATGTCACCATGCACAGGATCTCTTACAATCAAATTTTGTACCCCAGAAAGCAAATATTAGCTCTTTTTAGACAATTTATTCCTTCATCAACTATTAATGAATTATCCTTATAATTCTATCACATGGATAAATTAGTGACATCGAAAGACAAAAAAAGCTTGAAACTACTTTTCTATCCATGAGAAAGCTTCAAATTGCAGTAGTAGGCAGCAGAAATCTAGATTTGGACGTAGAGCAAGATAAATTTGCTTGGGATTTTTCATATAAACTAGGTTTTGCACTTGGAAGAACTTTGAATATTGTCGTTCTTGTTAGTGGAAAGACTGGTGTTGCAGAAGCTGTTACAAAAGGTGTAAATGATGCAGGAGGTATATCGGCAAACATTCTTCCAGGGAACCATAAGGAAGAAGGTAATGAATTATCTCATGTGAACCTTGCATCTACATTTTCTGGCAATGAATATTGTTGGCCGTTAATTTATTCTGCTGATTGTCTCATTGCAATTGGTGGGGGAACAGAAACCAGTGTGCAGATATCTCTCGCAGTGGATTTGGGGTTGCATGTAGTTATTTTTTCAAAAGCTGGAGGAGTTTCTGCTTCAGTTTTTACTTCATTAGAACCTGCATTCCAGAAGATGCGGTCATCACAACTGGTTTATTTGGTAGATAATGAAGAAGAAGCCTTAGAAAGAGCTAAGCAATTTGCACTAGATCGAGTTAAAAAAGAGAAGAGAATTGATGATAAAACCAAGATTGAATTACCAGCACTCTTAGAATTAATCTCAAATAGAAATAGATTAGCTATTATTAATGCTTTAATTACCAAAAAAACACTATCACCTCAAGAACTCTCGGATCAGCTAAAAATACCTCTTGCTATGGTTCAAGCTTATTTGGAAGAACTTGATAGTCATGAAATGATCTTGGCAAAAAAGACTATTGCGGAGGAGCATTTATTTAGTATTAATATGGATAATCAATTTGTAAGGAAACTAGTAGACTTAATTTCTTTTACGCAATCTAAAGATAAGGATGAATTAGGAGAGCAGATGGAATGAAAATATTAGTGTTCGCTTCATGTAGTAAAAGGAAATCAATATCATATCCCACAGAACCTAGATGCAAAGATATTGTAATGAAGGAAATGAAAGATTCATTTGTTGAACGTTTTCCTGAAAAACGTACAGCAAGAGATTTGTATCGAGGATCATTGAATATAAGTATAAATTCAGCTGTAACACAATTAAGAGATTTCTTTGATGTAAGTTTTTACATTATTTCTGCTGGATTTGGAATAGTGGAAGAGAATGAATTAGTTCCTCCCTACAACTGTTCTTTTTCGCAAATGAACAATGAAGATTTAATTGAAAGAGCAAGGTTACTCAGAATACCTGATGATTTTCAAGAAATTGTTGAAAAAGAGAAACCGGATTTAATGTACTTGGCTCTAGGGAAAACCTATCTTACAGCATTAGGAGAATGGGATAAGGCTTTACCATGTGCAACAATTGCTTTTACAGAATCAACTTCAAAAAAGGTCATTACTTTACCTGCTAATAATATAGCCGTTCAAGAAGTGGCACATCTTGGTATTGGTCCAATTCATGGTGTTGTTGGATACAAAGGAGATCTTTTACTTTTAACAACGAGATTTGTTAAAAATAATCAGAAGAATCCAGAAAAAGCATTACTAGAATTACTGGAAACACCTGATGATCTTGTTCAAATGCTAGCCATGCTTAGAAAAATCGATTAATGAAAGATGTGTTTTGAGTTGGATATTGATTTAAAGAAATTAAATTATAAATTTAAGAAGAAACCTTTGCTTGTGGGAGGATTAGCAATGGAATTTTACGGTTTACGAAAAGCAGGAAAGGATATTGATTTCATTGTAACGAAAGAAGATTATGATCAATTAGCAAAACAATATCCGAATGATTTGAAAGATATTTTTGGCGATTTAGGTGTTTGTGTCTTTAATTTTGAGATTTGGAAATCTATCCGGTATCATCTCTATGAGGAATTAATTCAAAATGCGAAAGAAGAAAATGACTATCTAGTAATTTCTTTGGAAAAATTACTTCTATTGAAAGCTCTCGCAATGTCTATTCGGAAATATCATAAAGACTTGAAATTAATAGTCGATAAAATTAATAACAAAAAAGTTGAACCAAAAAAGTAATTACTTGCCAATTGTTTAATCTTTAACAAATTCAATGTGCAGAAAGACTAAGATTAAAAAATCACCATACTACAATATCCTAGAATAGTTAATTCAATCTTTAAATCGAGGTGAGATAATTGAGTTGGTT
The DNA here is from genome assembly GCA_023128635.1 of Candidatus Heimdallarchaeota archaeon. Next base: position 8,509 of record JAGMDP010000097.1, read on the forward strand.
ATCCAAAATCTTTGGTATAAAAAAAGTGGAACAAAAAGCTAGCATAGTGATTCTAGGGGCATCAGGAGCAGGAAAAACAACATTAGTACGCTATTTGGAAACAGGTCAACCAGTTATGAAGGATCCTCGTACAACCTTAGGTATAGATATTCGACAAAATCCCATTAATATCGGTGGTTGGTCTTTATCAGCTATTGATGTAGGTGGACAAGAGCTATACCGGGAAAGTCTTTGGGGTCTAGGGGTAAGTCAAGCTGATGCTGTGATATATGTTATTGACGGTACAGTGAAATCAAAAAGTGACACTGCAATTTTTGAGGAAAGTAAATTTAATTTTGATTACATGTTGTCATTAGTAGAAACACAT
>JAGMDP010000098.1 GCA_023128635.1 Candidatus Heimdallarchaeota archaeon
AAACAATATAAATGTGATGAGATTCGTATGGGAAAGATAAAACAAATAAGACCACACATTAGGACAATACTCAATCACATATCTTTCCGTATGCTCTATGGGAGAATAGTAAAGGAACATCAATACTTGTCGAGTTTACATTATAATCTAAGAGTGGTTGGTTGGGATGATTTCACTTTCTTCCCAGATGGATTTGCAGCTAATGCTTCCTTGCTGTATCTTTTATTTAAAATCCTCCAAAAAACCAAACCTAAAACAATTTTAGAGCTCGGTTCTGGACAATCAACAAAATTCACATCGCGTTATGTAAAAGAAAATGAGAGTTCAGAAATTACAATACTTGAGGATAATGAAGAATGGTATGAAAAATTAAAACCAGATATTTTCACAAGTAATAAATTAAGATTTATTTATTCACCTTTAGAACAAACAAAATTTGGAAAACGTAAATGTTTCTGGTATTCAACAAAGATTTTAGCTGAAGAGGATAAAACTTATGATTTTATTCTTGTGGATGGTCCTTTTGGAACAAGGAGAAATTCGAGAATTGGAATTGCTAATTTCATACCAAAAATAATTGATGAGAAGAATTTTATCATAGTTTTTGATGATGCTGGAAGAATAGGCGAGCAAGATACGATAAAAGTTATCAAAAAAACTTTTCGAAAGAAAAGTATGCCTTATGTTGAGTTTCATGTGTATGGATCAAAAAAACAAACCTGTCTTATTTCTCCAAATTTCTCGTTTTTAGGTACTAACTAGTTTAAATGAATTATTTGTTTTAAACCCAGTATATTTCTCTGTATATAAAAGAGAAACAAAATTAAGTAATAAGCAAATATGATTATATTAATTAAATATTGCTCAATGCGTTTGGACTGGGGACCATGTCAGAAGAGGATAAGAAATCAGAAGAAAATAAGCAGGAGAAGAGTGATGCTTCTTCTTCTAATTCTGAATCTAATCTTGCTAGTGAGCAGATTATTCCCCCTGTTGTTCCTTCTGAGTCTGAAGAAGAGAAAATAACTAGTCATGCAATAACAGATGCTGAATTGCCGGAATTTAAAAGTAAAATTGGTCGCAAGCTGTTTGGTCCACAAATGACCTCAAAACAAGCTCCGACAACTCCTTCTGTTCCGAAAGAATTGAGAAAACTCAATTTACGGATTGAATTGAAATCAGAACAAAATGGTTTTAGTATACTATCTGTAAATGATGCAAGGAAATTCACAGATGAGGATACAGGATTAATAATTTTGGAATCTTCTTCTTCTGAAATATCTCGAGCATCTAAATTCAAAGTTGACGAACAACAAAAAGAAGGTTTTATACAAATAAATGAAGAGATCTACAAATCGCTGAATTGTGAAGCCGAGAGATTATTCATAAGATTGTATTCTGAGGATCCTATAAGTGTTGAAAATGTCACACTTGCTGTTAGCCCTATTTCTGGCAATGATATATTCCATATTGTAGGTAGTCTTCGTAAAAGCTTAGCAAAACTAAAGAAATTCTTGGAATCATACACTGTTTTCGAAGGATTAACTGTAAAGTGGAAAGAAAGAAATGCTATAATCAAAATAGCAAAAATTTCCCCAGCACTCTATGAGAATGATGTAGGAATTTTCGATTTTACAAAACCAAGAGTTTTAACTATAAAACCAGATGGTGCAATGCAATTCAATACAATACTGATTATGGATCTTTCCAAATCTATGAATGGTCGAGATTTAGAAGTTAAGAATGTCAAATCTGCTATTGAAAGAATAAGGAATGCCTTCAGTAATGAGGAGCTAGAGGAGTTTCTAAAAGTTTTCAAAGAAGGAAATAATGTACAAAGGAAATCCGGAGCGATTTTTGCTGGTTTGCTCTATTTAAGTGAAAAAGCCAGAATAGGGATAGGTGAAACAGTTAGTCTCATCCTGTTTGCTAATAGTGCTGAGATAATTAGAAATGAAAATAAACCATATTTAATAACAGATTCCAGATCCAAAGTTGCACTTAATTCCTTTGCAGAACAAGTTCTAGGAGATTTAGAGGATAAAATGGGTGCAGGAACGAATATGGCCTCAGCTATTGAAGCTAGTGAAGAAATAATGAAAAATCTTCCAAGGTCAAAACGTAAATGGCCATTGATGATTATTCTCTTAACAGATGGATTCGACACAAGTAAAAGAGTGAGAGAAGCTGTAAGAAATGCCTACTCTAAGAAAGAAAATGTTGTTTTACATGCTGTTGGTCTAGGTCCTTATGTAAATAAACAAGAGCTAATAGAAATTAGTGAACTGTGTGGGGGGGAATTATTTCAACCAGATGATTTGGGAGAATTACTCCAGTGGTATGCTAATCGAGCTAAAGATCTTTCCATAAGATTGGCTGAAACAGAGACAAATTAGCATTATTTATTGGTTATTAGAATTTAACGGAAAGATATTTTAAGAGTGAAATTTTCATTTTGTTGAAGGATCCGTAGCGCAGCTAGGACAGCGCATCTGCCTCCTAAGTAAAACAAAAATTGAAAAACAGGAGAAAGCAGGTGGTCGTGGGATCGAAGCCCACCGGATCCGCCATTCTTCTCATATCTTACACTTCAAAGGTCTCAAGAATATTTACTTTATAATTGGGCAAAAGTAGTTGTAACTATGCTGAATCTCAACGCAATTTGAATTATTATCACTAGGAATATTCGTTTTTATTCGGAATCTTCTTATAATTTAGGAAAAAAATATCACGTTAGTGGTGAAACATATTTGGTGAAAGACCCCGATGCCATCATAAAAGATGCTTTACAAAACAATCTAGACAAGGTAATAAAGAAACTTGGATTGTCAGGTAAAGCTCATATTCAAGAAATTACAAAAAAAACAGCTTTTGGTGATTTATGTACACCTGTTTTCCAAATAGCAAAAGAGAACAAGAAGAATCCAATTGAACTTGCAAAGGAAATAGCTGAGAAATTTCCAATTAACGATGCTATCTCTGAAGTTACATCAGAAGGTGGTTTTGTTAACTATACACTTGTACGGGGTCATTATTCAAAAATCGTATTAGATACTATACTTTCAAATGAAAAATTTTATTTTGGCGACATATACAAAGATCAGAAAATCATTGTTGAACATACATCTGCAAATCCAAATGGTCCAATTCATATCGGAAATTTTAGAGGATCAATTATAGGGGATAGTTATGCAAGGATTTTGAAGGCAGTTGGTGCTAACGTTAAAACTCACTTCTATGTAGATGATTTGGGGCATCAGATACCTGTATGTGTAATTGGTTATAGTCTATTGAAGAAAAATGGAATAATTCCAAAAGATGTTAAAATTGATCATTATCTGGGACAAATCTACGGAATTACTCATACCATGTTTGATATTCAAAAATTGAAGCAAGATCTGAAATCAAAACACAAGATAACCTTAGGAAAAGACCCTTACTGGTTGCTGAAAAAAGAAGTAGAGTTTCTTAGTACAAAGGAAATCCCAAAGGAAGAGCTAAAAGAATACAAAAAGAGATTTGAGTTTCTTTTAAGCATTCAAACAGATATCTACAAACGTTTCAAGAAATTATATGATCAAATTAAGAGTTTCTTAGAAAAAGAACAAATAGATTTACTGGTAGCTGTTCCAGATTTGAATCGAAAATATATGGACCAAGTAGAAGAAGCAGTAAAAATTGTTAGATCTACGTGTGAAGATGCTATTCGTGGACATACAGAAGAATTAGCTTTACTAGGTATTAAGTTTGATAATTTTGATTGGGAAGCTGATTTACAATGGTCTGGTGAAGTCTTCAAAGCTTTGTCAAAATTAGAGAAAAATGGGTACATAATAAAAGATGGAAAAGCAAGAATCTTTGATTCAAATAAAGCAGCAAATCTGAAAGATGCTCGAGAATATCTTAAACTGAAAAAATCTTATGAAGTTCCTAATGCCATTTTAATTACTTCAACTGGTGACACACTATACCTTTTAAGAGATATACCATATTCTATCGAGAAAGTTGACAAATATAATACCGATAAAGTCTTCAACGTAATTGGAAAACCACAAGAACTAACTCGAATTCAATTAAATCTCGCCTTAAGAGCTGTTGATAGACCTGATGTAGCAAATAAAATGTGGCACTTGAATTATGAATATATGGAACTAAAAGGCGCCCTTACAAGAATGAGTGCTCGAAGATTACAATATATCACACCACTTGACCTTTATTTGAAAACAAAAGAAGCAGTGCTTGAATCCTTCTTGAAAGACCGCGACTATCCTGAAGAAGAAAAAGAAGACATAGCAAAAATCGTAGCAGTTGGAGCCATAAAATATTCAATCATTGCTGTTGGGTTAATGAAAAAGCTCATCTTCAATCCTCAAGAGGTCATATCTTTAAACAATAATACCTCACCATTTATTCAATACGCTTACGCTAGATCGTATAGTATTTTAGCAAAAACTGATTTCAAATGGAAAAAAACGGATCTTGAATCTTTAACGAATTTGCAGGAAAATGAAGAATGGCTATTAGTACAATCGCTTGCAAAACTTCCGGAGATTATTCGCTCTGCGGCAACCCAAATTAAACCTGAATTAATCTGTAATTATCTTTTCGAAGT
>JAGMDP010000099.1 GCA_023128635.1 Candidatus Heimdallarchaeota archaeon
CTTCATAAGTGAAAAGGAAACGAGTAAAAACCTCTATGACCACTGGTTGGGTGGAATGGAACGATTCAAGGATACTGATCGGGAAGAATACTACAAGAAGACAACCATTGAAATTCTATCTATAGAGGTTGAAGGGAAAATTGCTTCTGTAAAACTAAATTACAATAACTGGTACTATGATTTTCATAATCTAATTAAAATCGGCAGTGGTTGGAAAATTGTGGACAAAGTTTCCCATAAAATATAAATTGTAAGAAAAGGAGGATGAAAAAGAATTGTTTGTAGATACTCATTTGCATTTGCATGACCCATATTTTGATGAGAAAAATCTGGATTTAGTTGTTGAAGATGTAACCAAGAACAAAATTGTTACTTGGGTTCAATCAAGTGATCTACCAACTTATGAAGTAACACTTGAGAGATGTGCAAGATCTGACTATTTGTTTCCTTCTTTTGGTGTTCTTCCCTGGTATGCTCACAAATATGTTGATCAGTTTGATGAGATAACAAAACTAGCTGAAGAAGCTATTATGCTAGGAGAAATTGGTTTAGACGAAAAGTATGCTAAAGAAGCAGCTTGTATTCCTCATCAGTTACCACTGTTTGAGATCTATCTGCGAGAAGCTGAAAAGAACAACAAAATAATGAATTGTCACTTCCGAGGAAAAGAGCGAGAAAGCTTCGAAATTGTGAAAAGCTACAAAGCTAAAAAGATAATCTTTCATGGTTACTCAGGCGATGAAGCACTCATAAATGACATTAATGACTGTGGTTATTACTATTCTATTGGTCCAAGACATCCTGAAGAGAAACTTAAGTTACTCCCTAATGATTTACTATTATTGGAAATTGATGTTCTACCTAGAGAAAATTTCAGAGTTCCTTCTTTAGTGTTCGCTGAAATGGTGGAAAGAGTAGCCAAAATTAAAGGAACGACTGCTGAAGAAATCGAAGCAATGAATCATCGAAATGTTTTGAAATTAACTAGTAATGATCCAAACTTGAGTGATATGTCTAAATTGCTTAAAAATAAATAATTACACTGGAAAGAATAATTTCCAGTTTTATCCTTTTTTACAGAAGAAACTTCAATGGAAACTGAATTCGGAAGTATTAAAAACGAGGTTGATACTAAATATAATAAAACTTACCCTGGGGCAGGAGTCATAAATGACTGAGCAAGAGAAGAATGAAACCGAAATTTTGGTTGAGAAATTAAAAGTAAATAAAGTTAGAACTGTTATTACAGATTGTTTAGAGAAATCACAAGAGGATTTTGAAGAGTATTTATGTTATGGTAAATATGGTTCTGAGAAATTCAAGAATGGTGATTATACTCTCGATGCAGAAGACAAAGAAATGCAGAGGAGTCTTCATTCAAAGAGTTTCACCATGGCATTAAAGTCATTACTACAGGATTCTCAAGATGTAAAACCGGTTATTGTAGAACTAAGTAAAAACGATTCTGATGATGAGGTTCGTTCTTGGGCGAAATCTCTCTTAGCTAAATTGTAGATTTCTTTATAATATTATAGAAAATCAAGAAGTTCGGAAAGTGAGGTAATTTCATAGTTAATATGTAGATTTGTTGTATTTTCTTTCTGTTCTTTATTTATCCATACACACTGTATTCCTGCATTATTTGCTCCAACTATATCTGATTCCAAGGAATCTCCTATATGGATTATTTGCTGTTTAGTACAATTTGCTTCTTTTAATGCAACTTCGAAAATCAATGGATCAGGTTTTTCCATTCCATAATCTTGTGCAAAAACGGTGAATTGAAACATTTCGTCTAATCCGCAAAGTTCTGGGTAGCTGTTCCCGTTAGAAAGTATTCCTAAAGTATATTTCTTCTTCAAAGTATTGAGCGTTGGTAGAACGTCTTCATACAGTTCAATATCCTCAAAGCGATGCTTCAAATAAACTTCGTTGAGATATTTTGCCAATTCATCATTTGGTCTTTTTATTACTTGTAAAGTTTCACGGAATGCCCGTAACCTTACTTCTTCTAAATTAATTATTATCCCTTTCAAATCATTAGCAACTTTATTTCTAATTTGAATCATTTTGTCAATGTCAAGCAATGCTGCTGATTCTGGATCGATTTCATGTAATGCCTTTAAGACATATTTCAAGGAATGCTTCATGACTTTTATAAAATCCCACAGCGTACCATCTGCATCAAAAGAAATTACTTTAATCTGTGCTAATTTGTCCATTCTAATCTCTAATTAATGTGATTACTTATTTAAGAAAAGAATTTCTATTGAGAATTTTTGAAAATAATGTTTACTTTTCTTTGGGAAACTGTTTTAACTTTATACACATTCTATTATTTATCTCATCAATAAACAAACGAGTGTGTAAAAATGTTCAAGAAAATATCTAAATTCATATCTTATTTAATCGTATTGGGAATCCAAGTGGCATATAATCTCTTTGTAATTTGGGGATTACATATGTGGGATTATGCTAGTCCATGGATATCACATCGAACAACAATCATTCTGCTATCTCTTCCAACAATCATAACTTTCAATGTACTCTTCTTGATTCTTACAGGAATAGCATTCGCAATTCTTGTAAGTAAAGATAAAAAAGAAGAAGAAAAGAAAGGATTCGAAAAAGTACCAGACAAAGTTAAGAATTGGTTCAAAGGAGAATCAAAAGAAGAGAAAGAGTTCAAAATTCCAGAGAAAATTATCAATGAGATCAAGAAAGAATGGAATAAAGAGATGGCAAAAAAGGATAAAGAGTAAATCAGAAATTAAGTCAGCTTTATCTTTTCCCTAGAATTATCTAAGAGATACTTTTCTCTTAATAATTCCTTTTTTTTCTAAAAAAAAAAATAAAAACTCATCAATGATTACTCATTGATGAAATTTGCTTTTGAAATTACCTTGATAGTATTCTTACCACTAGTCGACCATGCCAGACAGCCAATCGATTAATCATATGCAAAGATCCAGTTAGTAATGGTACACCAATGAATGGCAAAATCGCAACTCCAATTATCCATGCTATTCTAAGTCCTGGAAGACTGCCCCATGATACTGGTATTTGTAAAGTACTTCCTGTTACAGCCCATTCGATAAGTGGCCAAAGCCATGCAAAAACAAAACTTAAACCGATTGATAGTAATGTTACAGTAATTGTAAATGTAATAATTCCAAGTGGCATTACAAAGAATAGGAAATAAAGCAAGGTTTTCCAAATAACTTTGTTTTTTAGAGCATCGAATGATTTCTGAATAAGTGTTCTATTTTCTTCAAAAGTTACTTTTTGTTTCGGTAATTCTATTCCTGTTGTTATCTTTATGAACCATCCTTGAACTACCATAAGATATGGTAAACTGATCAAAAAGAAATACAACAAGAATATACCAACAAATGTAACTAGCAAACCAAGAGCTGTTGAGAATACTGTCACAGCATATGTGAAGAACACAATGCCTATTGGCATCAGCAATAGCATATAGAGAATGTTTAGATACGTTTGACCTTTCAAATATACACCGAAGAAACTCACTTCTTCAAGCGGATGTTTTCCAACTCGTGTTTCTGTTTTTTCACTCATTTTATTTTTTATCTCCGTTTTTTCATGATTTAGTTGATAATTTTTATTCTATTGGTGAACCACAGTTTGCACAGAACTTCTCTGTTCCTTCTACTTTTTGTCCACAAGATTGACAGAATTTAGCAGTCTTAACTGGTTCAGGTATTTCTTCTACTTGAACACTTGCTGTTACTTCTGTTACAATAGGTTCAATTTCTCTGTAAACAAAGAATCTTATTGTAGATGTGACTGCACTCATTAACGATAAACCAATGATTAGCCAGACCCACCAAGCTTCATAACCCCACCATTCTGCAAGTAAATTTCCAACTATATAGAACAGTAGTACAAAGAACAAGAAAAATGACCATGAAGTAATTAAAGATTCAAGTCGTCTTCTCTTTCCTTGTCTCATAGCATAAAATCTAATTGTTTGAGCTATTGCTCCAATTAGTAATATACCGCCAACAAAGGTAATCCACCAATCACCTCTGAACTCAAACCAAGGTGCTACAAGTATTCCAATTATTCCAAAAAAGAACCACCAGAAAATACAGAATGACCATGTTCCTATGAGTCCTTCAATTCGGCGTTTTCTTTTAACATCTATAGCCATAGTATTAACCTTCAATGAGAAAATTATACTGTAATTTGTAATAAATGTATACCTTTAGATTTATCCCCAAAAAAACTAGGCTAATGCTTCTTTGATTATTTTTTCAGCGAATTCTTTTGCATTTTTGATATCCTGTTCATCGGGATGTTTTCTTCCTTCTTCCATATATTCTTGGAATTCTTTCTCATCAGTAATAATAGAAGTGTGAATAAAATTTTCAATTGCTGGTGATGGAGCTCCCATACATCTGAAATAACCTACATAATTTATACTCTTGCTTGAAGTGACTTCATCAAGTGTTTTGCTGCATTTCCCAACCCATTCGTCAAATAGTTTGGCAAAACGATCTCCTTGCTCTGGAGGACTACATGAATGAGTAACAAAACAAGCAAGTTTGAATTTTGGATTCTCTGGAATATTTTCTAATAATAACTTGATAGGTTTCGCAATATCAGCATCGTGACATGGAGACCCTATGAAAACTAAATCATATTTATTCAATTTTTCTGCTGTAAAATCTTTTAATTCACTTAATTCAGCATCACTCTCTTTTTCTGCTACTACATAAATTGCTTCAGCAACTGTTTTTGTTCTGCCTGAGAGGCTATAATAAAGTACTAAGGTTTTCATTTTAACATCTTATAATCGATGTTTCATCCTACTAAAAAACTATTCTTAATGAAGAAACCACAAATTCTGTTAATTTATACGGAAAATTATTAAAAAGAAAATAACCTTGTTTTCAATTAGGGAGATGACTAGAAAGATCTTGTTTTAAAATCTTCAACTCGAACATGGTCTCAAAACTAATTTTTTAGTCTCTTTCCTGAGAGAAAAGGATGATTGGACGGGGTATATTCTAACCTCGTCCACAAATTTTCATTTTAATAATGTTCAAATAGTAAAAAGTGAGATTTAGTAATGAACTCAAATGACAGCTCAAATACCAGATCAATTCCTATACAAAAATGAGCAATTTGTATTAATTGGTCTTAAAGGTTCTAATCTTTTCAAACCAGAAGAATATGGTATCTATCCTGTAATGGCTTCTACTGCTTGTCATAGGGGATTTGTAGCAACATATGTTATAACTAACAAACAATTAATTCTCAATAAGTTAGTACTTAAATCGCAAGAAAAAAAACTAGCTAAAATAAATGATAAAGCTCCTATAGAAGAGAAGAGCGTATATTCATTCAATTTTACTTATTATGATGTGAATCTTCCAATAAAGTTTACTGGGTTCATTTTACTTGGAAAGGATTTCATCAATGAGATGTATGTGCATATGGGCTTTCAACGACCAATTTCATATGAAACTGTCATTGAATTCCAGTTTCGAGATGGGGAAATTATCGCTGTGAATGATTTTTCTGAATTGATAGCCAAATTACGAAAAGAAGATCCTACTAAAGGGGCAAGACCGGACAATGACGAAAATACTAAGGAATGGATTGAACAGATGTTCTCCCTGGATTATAATATGCCTTGGTAAATTATTTTAAGTAGGAATCATTTGTTTCTCTGGAGTTAGAGTTAAATGAAAGTTGATCCATTTCTTGTTGAACATTTTATGAATAAATACGAACACCATGTAGAGTTAAACCTCGCGGAAACATGTGTGAATCCTTTCACTCTTGAGGAATTTCTGTCATTAATGGATAGAGAAGATTTCTTTGAAGAATTCAAGAAGAAGCAGTTAACCTATGGGTACATCGAAGGATCACCTGAATTGAGAAAAGGAATTGCTAATCAATATAAAACAATGAAAGAAGATAATATCTTAGTTTGTGGAGGAGCCATTGGGGCTAATTTCATAACATTCTACAGTTTAGTTGAACCAGGGGATAATGTTGTTTCTATTTTACCAACTTATCAGCAATTGTACAGTACTGCTCGTTCTTTCGGAGCTAATGTCAAGCTTCTGAAACTCAAATGGGAGGATCAATGGTTACCAGATTTACGAGAATTGATGAAGTTAGTTGATGATAAGACAAAACTAATCGTTATGAATAATCCTCACAACCCAACTGGTAGTCTTATAGATGAATCTCTCTTGAAAAGAATCTGCCAAATAGCAGAAAACGCCGGGGCATATTTACTCTGTGACGAAACGTATCATGGATTGTTTTATGAAGAGAAGGATAGAGTTCCATCTGCTGTTGACATTTATGATAAAGCTATTGCTACTGGTTCATTTTCAAAAGGAATATCATTAACCGGTCTTCGACTAGGATGGATTGCAGCAAGCAAACAAATCATCAAAGAATGTATGGATCATAGAGATTATACTACTATAAGTAATGGGATGATTGATGATGCTTTAGCAGCAATTGCTATGAAAAACCTTGACCGGATTTATGAGAGAAACATGAAATTACTCAGAACTAATCTTGAGATTCTCACAAATTGGATTGAAAATGAACCACTAATAGATTGGATACCACCTAGTGCTGCAAGTGTTGGTTTTCTCAAGCAACATACTAAAATCTCCTCAGAAAAGCTATGTGTAAAACTCATAAATGAGAAAAATACTTTTCTGGTTCCAGGGGAATGTTTTGAAATGGAAGGCTACATTCGTATTGGTTTTGGAAACAAAACTGAAGTATTAAAAGAAGGTCTTGCACGATTTAAGGAATTCTTGGAACAATTCCGTTAAAACTTCTGAATCTCATCAATTACTTGTATACCTTACTCAAGTGATGTATTTTTGTAGGAAAAAGAGGAGTTTATAATTGGTTCTAAAAACAATACCTTGAGCAGTGTTGGTGGATTTTTGAACCCCGAAGAAGAAGAATATCTAAGAAAAGGACACATCTATCGAAGAAAAGGAGATTTGTCTAGAGCATTTAGAAGCTATTGTCAGGCTGTCAAATTAAATCCAAAATCACCTATTATATGGAATAATATTGGCGCTATTTTTTACATAACTGGTTATCATTCATTAGCGATTTCCTGTACTAGAAAGGCACTCCTATTGGATCCAAAATACTGCAATGCAAAAACCAATCTTGAAATCCTAGAAGAATCAAGAGATCTTCTGAGTAAAACCATAAAAATAAAACCGAAGGTTATGCTTTCCCTTCTACAATAATTGCTAAGTGCATTTTATCACAGAAAATCGTTTTTCTGTGCAAAATTGTCTTTTTTGAATTTTAAAAATAAGCAATTCTGAAATCTTAAAAAAAATCTTAAGGAAAAAGGCTGATTTCCAAGACTAATAGAAGTTTTATTTTAAATTCCTCACTTAACATCAACAATAGTTGCAATTGGTGTACGTGTTGAAGTTTGACAGTAATATGAAGAAATTTGGTTTCTTATTTTTGGGAGTAATAATTCTTTCAAGTTTTTCAATAAGCAATACATATATTGAGTCTGCACAAGAAGATCCAATATTGGATGTTTCTGCAAAATCTCTTTCAGATATGAAGATCTTGGCAGTTATCGCAAACGGTTTTGGTGATTCCTATTTCTGGATTAAGGATCAGTTAGAATCTTGGGGTTGCAATGTTACAACTGCTGGTTTAACTGCAGTATGTGCTTCTTGTCCAAATAAACCTTCAAGACCAGTAACAGCAGATATTGTGATAGCTGATGTTACCTCTGAAATTCTTTCTCAGTTTGATGCTGTTTATGTTCCTGCAGGACCTCATTGGGTTATTTTAGAGACAAATATAATGACTCACAATTTACTTGCTTCTGCTTATGAAGCTGGTTTGGTTGTGTCGGCTGTTTGTATTGGTAATGTTGCTCTAGCGCAAGTGAGCAGCATTGTTAACGGTGTTAAGGTTGCATACTATTCGCAAACAGCTACTGATATGATGGATGCAGGGGCAATTATTGTCTATGGTAGTGGTGTTGTTTCAGATAAAAGAGTAGTAACTGCTGGATCAGGAACCTATCAATCTACACATCAAGCAATCTATCCGTTTTGTGTAGCCATTGCAAAAAATGTCCTAGGCTTATCTGCTGTATCCCAAACAACTGTTTCATCAATAAAAGGAGAAACAAATACTACTTATACTATATCCGTTGAGATAGTCAATTTGAATGATATTTTTTATGGAAACACTACAATGGATATTCACATCATTAATGCGAATGTATATCTTGAAGGTTCTATTTCAGATCCAACTTACGTTTATCTATCTGATGCAGATGAAGATAACATCTATACAGGTAATTTTACCGGAACAGAGAAAGGCACATATACAGTAGAAATCGAGATAAGAAGTTCGGGCTGGGGATTAGAAGTAATTAGAGATGCTGTTGGATTCAAAATGAAAGCTCTCGCTGGATTCGAAATTTGGCTTGTACCAATAATATTCTCCGCTACAGTTTTCACAATAAAATATAAGAAAAAAATGAGGAAATAATTCCTCTTCTCTTATTTTTTGATACTCTTATCAAGCGCTTTGGTAATCCTCTTGAGAGCATCTTCCAAAATAGATTGAGGACAAGCAATATTGAATCTTTGGAATCCTTTCCCTGATTCACCAAACATACCCCCATCATCTAAACAAACTTTACCATCTTCTTTGATGCATTTATCCAATTCTTTAGGATCAATTCCTAATTTTCGGAAATCAACCCAAGGTAAGTAGGTTCCTTCGAGATTAAAGACTTCAATGTCTGGATTGTAATCAGCAAAATACGATTTCAAGGATTCAAAATTCTGCCAGAGATACTTTAGTAACTCATCCAACCATTCTTCACAATCATTGTATACAGCTTCGGTTGCTACTGCTCCGATAATTCCTGGTCCCCGAATGGAAAGTGTACCACATTTTGCGACAAATTCATCGCTTAGTATTTTATTTGGCATAATGACATTGCTTGATTTTAAACCAGCAATATTGAAAGTTTTTGAAGGTGCGACACAAGTAATTGATTTTTGAGCAAACTCCTTAGAAATAGTAGCATAAGGAATGTGTTTGTGCCCGGTAAAAACTAAATCACAATGGATTTCATCTGAAACAACAAGTACATTGTTCTCATTACAGATTTTACCCAATTTAGTTAGTTCTTTTTTAGTCCACACCCTACATACTGGGTTATGTGGTGAGCATAGAATGAGAAGCTTCGTTCTTGGTTCTTTGCATTTTTTCTCGAGATCCTCAAAATCCATTTCATATCGATTATTTTTGATAACTAATTGATTGTTTACTACATTTCTACCATTACTTTTTATCTGGCTAGCAAATGGATAATAAACAGGTTCTTGAATGATTATATTGTCTCCTGGATGACTAAAATACTGGATGATGAAATTAATAGCCGGAACAACGCCTGGTGCAAACTTTATCCAATCTTTCTCAAGTCTCCAACCATGTCTACGTTTAAACCAGTTAATTATCGCTTCGTAATATGAATCGGGAGTGACTGTGTACCCAAAAATTCCGTGATCAACTCTTTTCCTTAATGCATCTAGTAGCTCATCTGGTGCTCGAAAATCCATATCAGCTACCCACAAAGGGAGTAAATCTTCATATTTGAAGTACTTCTTCATGAATTCATTATCCCATTTTACTGAACTAGTTTTGGTTCTATCAATTATTTCATCAAAATTCCATTTGCTTTTCTCAGTCATTTAGAGCACCATTGGTTATACAATAAATACATCTACCAGTCAATTCTATAACTGTATTAAATTTTAACTTTACTGGGAAGAATAATATCAGCAACAACATGTATATTAAATAGCATTAAAAGTTTTTATTCTAAGTAAATAGTTCTAGGTGGGTGTTATATTTTGCGTGTTACTATTACTAACCTCTATAATGATGTAGTTCCTCAAGATTCTGAATTTATTGCAAACCATGGGCAATCGTTTCTCATCGAGTTTGATGAAAAAAAAGTACTATATGATGCAGGAATGAATGGGGAAAAATTGCTTCACAACATGAAACTATTAAAAATCGATCCTAATAGTATAGATGTCCTGGTCCTTTCACACGGACATTTAGATCACACAGGGGGATTAAAAGCTCTATTAGAAAAGAGAACTGCCAAGGAACCTTTAGAAATTATAGGACACCCCGCTGTTTTTGAACCAAAAGGAATGCATGATGCTAAGAAGGTTCCAGAAGAAATCATTGAATTCTACCTTCCGCCAATTGAAGGTGAATTAAGAAAAAAGATGTCTCTAAATCTCACAACTAAGCCAATTGCAATAAACCCATATTTGTCAACTGTAGGTGAAGTGAATCAGCGTCCGCACAAAGATGGAGTGGAGAAAAGAACACGCCATTATGTTAATGGTAACTGGGAGCATGATAAATTATTGGATGACTTATCTCTTGTGCTTAAAACCAATGATGGCTTGGTTCTTATTTGTGGATGCTGTCATGCAGGTCTTCTAAATACACTTGAGCAAGTAACTCGAAACCATATGGAGAATATTATAGCGATTATTGGTGGAACACACATGTTTCTCTTCTCAGAAGAAGAAGTTGATTTTGTTGCAGGACAAATCATGAACAAATATAGTTCACCCAAGCTTTACTTCAATCATTGTTCAGGACAAAACACTATAGATTGTCTGAGATCTCAAATTAAAAGTGACATAATAAAATCCTGTCTTGTTGGAACTAAGTTATCGTATGATTGCTAAATCATGAAGTCATGAACAAGAATTTGGAGAGTAAAAAATGTTTGAAAATAGTAAATCATTAAAAGAATATCAAAATAGATTTCCAACTTGGAGACTTAATATCATTCTAACTATAATTCAGAAAAAAGTGGAAAAATCTGCTGTAGAAAAACGTGAAATACCTCTAGTCTGGAGTTTAATGCATATGTATTCAACAATGCAGATTGCTAAACTTCTTGCTTTAAAAAGAGGAATTAATCCTGAATTAGCAGGTCTTACTTGTGCGTTTCATGATATTCATACATTATTAACGGGTTCTACTAAAAATCATGGAGTAAATGCTGCAAAGCATATACAAGAAATCGTTATGGAGTACAATCAAAATTCTCACGGAGAATTACCAGAGATTACTAAAGAAGAAGTTGAGAAGATCATAAATGCTATTGCAGTTCATAGCGATAAAAACACAGTTGTAAATGATCCCCTGACTGAATTACTAAAAGATGTTGATAGTTTAGATAGTTATCTTCATGGTTTGATCCAAAATAAACAGTCCGGAAGAATCCCCCGAGGAAATAAAGTTCTAAAAGAATTCAACATTGATTTTCTCATAGAGGAATAGAGAAATTTACCTTTTAAGTAACTGTTAATTATAATATCAATCACAATCCAATTAAAATCAAACGAGCCATTTTACTTGGAGACACATTCCTTGAATGAAAAAAGGATATTGCAGTGCTTTATCATTTTAAGCTTACTAAGTGTTCCGTTATTTCTTGAGTTAAGCAAAGAAAGCCATTCATATCCTTCTGCATATCCAAGTGGTGGATTTCACGATATCTTAATTTGGGAAGCTCTAAATTTATTGGGTTCTGATAGTACTAATATCTCACATCCATTCAATCAACTCCGAAGCGAGATTCTAGCGTTACCAACTGAGTATAGAGACGCTCTAGATATGGCACAAGAAGATTATGATTCTAATCTATATATAAAGAGGGAACACTACTGGAATCCCGAATCTTTTACTGGGTTATATGGAAACATTGGGGCTCCTTATCATGCTCAAGAATACTTCGACAAGGCAGTGAATTGTTACCTTGGTACCAATGGATTCATTCTAAACAAAACTCGTGCTTATTATTACTTAGGTTATGCAATCCATCTTCTACAAGATGTAACTGTTCCCCATCACGCAAGCAATGATCCTTTTGGATATCATATCGATTATGAGTCTTTCTGCAATATACAATGGGTTTATGGAAACATTCCAAAACCAACAAACGGAACTTATTCTCCTCCAAGGGTTTGGGAAGGAAATATTAATGCTAAAGCTTGGATTCATCAAGCAGCACTATTTGCTCATCCTTATCACTCTATCATAGAAAGTACAGGTTATGATTATCAGTTGTGGTTAGATATTGCTTC